>JAQSWS010000063.1 GCA_029266495.1 Rariglobus sp.
GGGCGATGAGGGGGACGGTGTTGAAGACGCCGGCCCGGGTGATGACTGTGAGTTCGAGCTGGCCGTCATCGATCTGTGCGCCGGGGGCGATGAAGCAGTTATTACCGTATTGATCCGAGTTGGCGACCGTGAGGAGAAAGGCGGGCGTCTGCAGAGATGCGGTGCCGTTGCGGATGAGGCACGATTGGGTGCGGTAGTTGAAGAGGGCACTTACGGTGGTGCGCACATAGCCGGGCAAGCCGCGGCGGGTGAGGCGGCTGAAGCGATGGGCGATTTCGGCATCGAAACCGAAGCCCATGGCGTTGAAGAACGGGAGGCCGTTGACTTCGCCGGTGTCGATGGTCCGCACGCGACCCTCGACGAGTGTGCGGAAGGCGCCTTCGCCGGGACCCGGAATGCCAAGATGACGCCCCAGGCCGTTACCCGAACCGCAGGGAATAAGTCCGAAAATCGCGGGTGAGCCGATAAGTCCCGCGGCGACCTCGTTGAGCGTCCCATCGCCCCCGATGGCGACGACGAGATCGCAACCCTCGTCGACCGCGCGACGGGCGAGTTCCGTGGCGTGACCCGGGTGATCGGTGGCCGCCACGCTGGCGTCGAGTGAACGTTCCCGAATAAAGGCGCGGGTGCGTTCGAGCAGACGGGGGTTCCGGCTGTTGTATCCGGAGCGAGGGTTGAAGATGAACCGCGTCTTGAGCACCGGACGACCATGGCCGGCGGGCCGGGCTGGTCAATCCACCGGGAGGGAGGGGCTTTGCAGTCCGAAGGAATGTCTCGCGAAGGAGCGACGGACGCGAAGAAATGAGGGCAGCATGAAAGGAACGATCCACGTGTTGACGGGGCCGACGGCAGTCGGGAAAACCGAACTGGCGCTGCGCTGGGCGGAGTCGAACCATGCGGAAATCGTGTCGTGTGACGCGCTGTTATTTTATCGCGGCATGGACATCGGCACGGCCAAGCCGACGGCGGCGGAAAGGGCTCGTGTGCCACATCACTTGATCGACCTGTGTGAGGTGGACGCAGGCATCGATGTCACGGATTACGTGATCAAGGCGCAGGAGGCGGTGGCGGACATCACGGCGCGAGAAAAACGCGTGTTGGTGGCGGGAGGGAGCGGGTTTTACCTGAAGAGTTTTTTTGCGCCGGTGGCAGACACGGTAACGGTATCGGCAGAGTTGCGCGCGGCCATCGAGGCGAAGCTCAAGGCCGAAGGACTGGAGGCGCTGGTGGCGGAGTTGAGGCAGCTGAATCCGCAGGGGCTGGGAGCGCTCGATGTGGCGAATCCGCGGCGGGTGACGCGGGCATTGGAGCGATGCCGGGCATCGGGGAAGACGCTCGCGGTGCTGGCGGAGGAATTTGCGAGGACGCCGGCACCGTTTGCGGGCTGGGACGTGCGATGCGTGCGTCTGGAGCGCGAGCCGGCGGATTTGGACGCGCGGATTGCGCGGCGGGTGGAGGCGATGCTGGCGGAAGGTCTGGTTGCCGAGGTGGACCGGTTGCGCACGGCGGGGTTGGAGCGCAATCCCAGCGCGTCACGGGCGATTGGATACCGGGAGACGCTGGCGATGCTGGACGGTGCGCTGCCGCGCGCGGGACTGGCGGCGGAGATCGCCAAAAATACGCGCGGGCTGGTGAAGAAGCAGCGGACGTGGTTTCGCACGCAGTTGCCGGAGCATCGCGTGGTCGCGGCCGAGGGGGCCACGGCGGCGGATTTGTTCTGAGCCGGGCGCTCCTTATTCTTCGAGCTTCACCTCGTAGTGCTCGAGTGACGTGCCTTCGAGGCGGGCGAGCTCGGCGAGGGCGATGCGGAGATTGACCCTGGCGAGCAGCTCGTTGACACGGGCCGTGTCCATGTCCTGGCGGGAGTCTTCCACGAAACGGTAGGTGGAGAGGCCGGCTTCGTAGCGGGCTTTCTCGGTCTCGAATTGTTTTTCGCTGAGCCGGGTGGCGAGGGCGGAGACGTCCACGGTTTCGCGACTGGTCTCGACGGCGCGGACGGCGGAGCGGACTTGCAGGAGGAGGCTCTGGTCGAGGCTTTGAATAAAGGTCTCCTGACGGTTCAGGTTGGTGAGAGCCTGGCGGTAGCGGGCGCGTTCGGCGCGCAGGCCCCACGGAATCGAGACGGTGAGATCGACCTGCCAGTTGTAGGCATCGCCGGAGGCGGCGCTGTTAAAGGCACCGCCGGCGTTGTCGCGGTCATTTCCATTGTAGCCAACGGCGGCGCCAAGATCGACGGCCGGAAGGCGGTTGTTTTTGGCGACGGCGAGGTCGAGCTTGAGCTGTTCCGCGAAGACCTTGCTGGCGGCGTAGTCGGGCGCGTTGGCAAGGGCGAGGGCGTAGGAGCGCTCGAAGGAGACCTCGGGGGCGGGGACGTCGGGGAGGACGACGGGGCCGAGGCGGCTGTTGAATTCGAAACGCCCGATGAGGTCGAGCAAGGCGTCCTCGCTGTCGGTCACCGATTGCTGCGCGAGAAGGAGGTCGCGGCGGGCGTTGGCGACACCGACCTCGGATTGGAGGACCTCGAGGTTGGTGGCGACGCCGGTGTTGAGGCGGGCATTGTTTTCGTCGAGGAGCGTTTGGGCAACCGTGAGGCTGAGCTTCCGGACGGCGAGCTGTTCGCGGGCGAAGGCGAGGTTGTAGTAGGCGGACTCGACGTTGCGGATAACGGCGAGGACGACCGCCTTGAAGTCGTAATTGGCGCGGGTGACGCCGAGGCGGGCGCGCTCGATCGTCGCGCGGTTGATGGTCACGCCAAATCCTTGAAGCAGGGGCTGGGTGAGGGAGAGTGAGAGATCGCTATTGTAGACCGGGTTGAAGAGTGGCGGGGAGCTGTAGGGACGTTCCTTGCTCCGGGCGAGCGAGGTGCTTGCGGTCACCTCCGCGCCGGTGACGAGGCGCTGGGATACCCCGAGGCGGGCAGACTGTTCCTGGATTGAGGTGGTGGTGCCCAGGGTGGCGGTCTTGCTTCCGGCGAGCGCTGTGGTGGCGAAGAGCGTGGGATCGTAAATGGCGTCGGCGACGATGACGTCCTCGCGGGCATTGAGGGTGGAGAACTGCTGGAGTTGCAGGTCGAAGTTTTTATTGAGCGCGCGGGCGACGCACTCTTCCAGCGTAAGGGGAGCGGGGGTGGTTTCCTGGGCGAAGGAAGGAAGGATGGCGAAGACTGCGAGCGCGGCGCGGAACACGAACGGGCGAATCATTAGCGAAGGGGCGAAAGGTGGAGGAAGGCTGGAGTTACTGGCGTTCAAACTCGGTGTCGGAGATGCGTTTTAACACGGTGAAACCCGCTTGTTTGGCCTTGGAGACGGAGATCGGGGCGAGAAGTTTCGGCGTATTGATCTGCTGAACCAGAACGCGAGTCACGCACTGGCCGCAGGTCGGACAGGTGGTGAGCGCGGCGTCGGAGGCGTCGTGCCGGTGGTCAAAGCCCTCACCGCAGAGTTTGCAGGGGGTTTTGGCGGGGGCGTAACGGTAGACAGGCATGGAGATTAAAAGGGAAACCATGCGACCGGATTTGGCCAGCCCGCTTTGTGCGCGGATTCTGGCATCCACAAAAAAGGCGGGCCGTGGAGGCCCGCCCGGGTGCCGTTGGCCGCAAGGGCGGCCTGAAGCGTTTTACGGAGTCGCAGGTGCCGATTTGGCGAGTTCGGTTTCAACGATCGAGGCGAGGGCGGCGCTTCCGTTGCGCGAAGCGGTGAACCCGGCCAGACGATCACGGGTTTCGACATATTTGGGTGAGGAGGGGTCGGCCGCAGGGAGTTTTTTGTCGGCCACGTAGACGATGAGACCCTGTTCGGCGGTGGTGACCATCTGGGAGAGCTGGCCTTTTTCGAGACCGTTGATGGCGGCGTAGACGTTGTAGTCCAGGTCTTGAGGCGGGCTCGCCAGGGTAAAGGCCGGCCAAGTCTTGGTGGACAGCTTGCTGGAGATCACGCTTGAGGAGGCGGTGACGGCCTTCGCGAGGGTGTCGCCGGCTTTCAGGCGGGTTTCCAAGGTGGTGCGGAGGGAGCGGCCGGCTTCGGCGAAGAGTTTGCGTTTCTCGGCCTCGATGTAGTCGGCGGTGACGCGCTCCTTGACCTCGGCGAGGGCGGGCTGGCGGGCGGGAAGGGTTTCGTTCCAAGCCAGAATGGCGGCGCCGCGTCCGGTGTTGACCGGGTCGGAGAACGGACGCTGGGGACCGGTTTTGAGGGCTTGATCGGCGATGTTGCGATCCGTGCCGAGTTCGGCGGGAACGCTTTCGGTGTTGAAGGGCGGGACTTTCTTCAGGGAGAGCTTACGACTGGCGAGGAAACCACCGAGGGTGGCGGGGGTGACCTTTTCTTCGTAAAGGGCAACCGCGACATCGGCGGCGGCGCCGAGGGCGAGGGCTTGGGCGCGCTCAAGACGGTAGGCGTCTTCCACCTGTTTGCGAACGGCGTCAAAGTCGGCGGCCGGGGTGGAGGCGACGGGGGTTTTGTCGCCAGCGGGCTTGGCGAAGCGGGTGGGGTTGGCCTCATAGTAGGCGCGGAGTCCCACCTCGGTGACGGTCACCTGGCCGACGTAGGCGGCGGCCGGGAAATCGATGTAGGAGACGGCGACTTTCGGGGCGATCTCGTAGCGGGGGCCGTTGTATTCAAAATATTTTGACAGGGCTTCGTCGGTGACGGGGATGGAGGGCTTGAAGCCGGCGTAGTCGACGGTGACGGCTTCGAGGGTCCAGGTGGAATCGACGCGGTTGAGCTGGTTTTGCACGTCGAGGGGGAGCACGTAGCCGGGGCCGGAGAGGAGCTTGAGGACCTGCTGGTAGACCACGTCGTCGGCGAGAACGCGGGTGACGTCGCTTTCATCGAGCTGATCACGGGCCGAGGTGATGTTCTTCTTCAGGCTGTCGCGGAATTCGACGTAGCGCTTGGGATCGAACTGGCCGTCGGGGCCGGCGAAGAGTCGCAGGGTGCGAACATGGCGGACGAGATCGTCTTCCGACGGGGCGGGGAGGTTGAGTTCACCGGCGAGGTGAAGGGCGGCCTGACGCTGGAGGGCGTATTGCTGGAACTGGCCTTCGCTGCGGATCTGCATGCCATGAAGCTGGACGCTCAGGCCGGCATCCTTGAAGAGGCGCTGGCTCTCTTCATTGGAGTTGAGATTCACGCCGAAGAAGGGGCGGGCGGGGGTCTGTTTCGCGGTATGACCGAAGCCGGAGGAGGCGTTGGTGATGAAGACGAACGAGACAATGACGATGACCAGCAGGGCAAGGAACAGCCATTTGAAGTGCTGTTGGAAGGTGCGTTGAATCCAGGAAATCATAGGGATAAAAGGTGGGATGCTGGGACGGGGGCAGGGGGATTCAAGAGCGGAATGCGGATCGAATCAGGAAGGCGTCTGCGGAAGGTGAGTTCAGACGGTGGTCGCCGGGTATTCCTTGAACAGTTCGTCGAGCCCCTTGGTGAAGAGTTCGGTTTGTCCGAGATCCTCCAGCGCCTTGTTGTAGTGGTGGACGACGGGATCGAGCTCGGCGAGAAGGGGGCCATTGGGATCGCCACCGAGGTCATCGTCGAGGCGTTTGAATTCTCCGAGGGAAATGCGGTTGAGCGGGCGGGCGGGTTGATAGCGGTAATCGGTGGAGTCGCTGTCTTCCGCCGGTGGAATCGGAGTGACGAGGTTCATCTGCACCAGGCGCGTGAGGCTCTCATTGAGGATTTGGGTGGGCACCTTGAGGCGGGTGCTCAGTTGCAAGGCGGTGCAAGGCGTGAGGCAGGCTTGAAACCGCCGGCCGATCATCAGCAGGACGATGAGGGAAAGCCGTTCGCGCATGGATTCCGCAAGACTGCTCCAGGCGGCCTGGCTGTTGCGGAAGTTTACGTTTTGGACCGCGTAGCTCACCTGGCCGCCGAGCAGGACGAAGAACCAGAACACATACAGGCCGAACATGAGGATCGGCAGCAGGCCGAGAGAGCCGTAGAGGCTTTTCTGGAGGACGACCCGCTTGAGGTAGAGGAACGCGAGAAAGTTGTTCAACACGAGCAGGGCGACGACCACGAGGGCGCCGATCAGGGCGGCCCGCCACCACACATGGGTGTTGGGAATGGTGCGATAGAAGATCGTGAGCATCGCAACCAGCATCACGAGCGAGCCGGCGGGGAGGAAGAACTTGAGCAGGGCCACCACCTCGGCCCCGTAGGGGATGCGCGTTTCAAAGGCATTGAACACCGTGCCGGCGGAGAGGCCGGTGAGCGCGGCGAAAAACAGCACCGCGCCGAGTGTGAGGACGGTCCAGTAAAGGACGACGCGCATGATCCAGGAGCGGCCGCGACGAACGCCCCAGATCTCGTTGAAAGACGTCTCCACCGAGGTGAACAGCTGAAGGACGATGATGATGAGGGTGATTGCTCCGACTGCACCCACCGCGCCGTTGCGCGAGCCGGCGATGAAGCCATCGATCATCTGCACGAGTTCGGGGCGGTCGACGGTGGACGCACCGGACGTCTGCGAGGAGGCGGATACGATGGTGCCGGTTGTGGCCTCCGGCGTGGCGGGAAGCTGGCCCTCGCGGTCGAGTTGCCGGATCTGCGGGGCGATTTTCTCGATGATGTTGCTCAGGGTCTTGGCGGCGAGATCGGGGTCCTGCTTGTCGAGCATGAAGCCGGCGACGAGCATGGCGATGGCGACGAGCGGGCCGAGGCCGAGAAGAGTGCTGAAGCTAAGGGCGGCGGCACGGCTCGCGGACCTTGTTTCCACGATGCCCGTGAGCGTGATGGAGATAATCCGGGTGACCGCGTAGAGCCGGCCGCGCAGGGATTTGTCGCCGAGGTAACGGGGCCGCCAGATTTCCGTCCGATAGATGGTGGGCAGCCGTTGCCAGAGCGGGACGGACATAAGAAGGGACGGCTGTCTCAGGTAGTCAGTGCGAAGAAAGCATACCCCAGCATCCCGGCGAGCCCCAGGCCGGCCGCGAGCCCGATGCCCACGAAGTTAACGAAGACCGTGCAGAAATAAAGTCCCGCCGAACCGACGGCAAAAGCCGCGAGAGGCATGGTTTGACCATCGATCCAGAGGAGGAAACCGACGAGGCCGACACCCATGGCGGCGCTGAAACGCACCACGGGGTAAGCCTGGGTGACCTGGAGGATGAGCATGACGGCGAGCAGGAGATTGAATCCTCCGAGCAGGGCCAGCGGATGCTGAAGCAGCATGATCGGGTTAAAATCCGTGAAGATGTCAATCGATGGCAGGATCAAGGCGGCTGCGCTGATGAGGAGCAGGGTGATCGCGGCGTAGAGCCCGATGGCGGCGGCGCGTTCGCGGGCGATGGCCGGATCAAGGCGGTCCTGGGTGTCGGCAGTGCGACCCTCGGCGGCGGCGAGCATGTCATCGACCGAAATCGGGGCGGCATTGCTGTCGGGGACGTTGACCGTCTTGAGCTTCGTCTTGCTCTTCAGTTTGAGGCTGACCTTTTCCGGAAAGACCACGGCGACCAGTTCGGCGTTATCGGTGACGGGAACCCATTGTTCCTTGGTCGCATCGTAATAGAGAGTCTCCTTGGTGATCTGGCCGGTTTCGGCCAACGAGATAAGGTGCTCGTGGGTAAAAGGGCCGCGGGCTTCGGTTTCGGACGCGTTACGGATGTAAAATTCCTGCGTGGCCATAGGGGAGGGAGATGAAGGGAACGGTGCGCCGGTGTAAAAACGGCGCAAGCGTTGTTTTATACCCGGCCCGTCCGGAGACGGGGCTTTACATGCGGTTGACAGTGCGCAGGCCGAGCAGATCAAGGCCGGTCTCCAGCACGAGCAGGGTGCGGGCGCACAGGAGCAGGCGGCGGGCACGGACGGCGGGATCGTCGACGGCGACCTTGTCGGCGGCGTAGAAGGCGCTGAATTCCCCGGCGAGTTCGTAGAGGTAGAGGCCGAGGAAGTGCGGGCGCAGGCTGGACGTGGCGAGCGCGACGGCATCGGAGAACTTCACGAGTTTGCGGGCGAGGGCGAGTTCGGCGGGTGTTTCGAGCGTGTTGGCGGCAGCCTCGGTGGCGGCGTCGCCGGGGGTGGCGTCGAGTTTGCGGAAAATGGAACGGATCCGCGCGACGGCGTAGAGCAGGTAGGCGGCGGTATTGCCTTCGAGGGAGATCATCTTGTCCCACGAGAACAGGTAATCGCTGGAGCGGTTTTGGGAGAGGTCGGCGTATTGGACCGAGCCTACGCCGACAATTTCCGCGATCTGGGCGCGCTCGGCTTCGGGGAGTTCGGAGCTGCGTTCATCAACCAGGCGGCGGGCGCGTTCAACCGCTTCACGGAGGAGGTCCTTCAGTTTGATGTTTTCCCCGGACTTGGTCTTGAGCGGCTTGCCGTCTTCTCCGAGGACCGTGCCGAAGGCGACGTGCTCCAGGTGCGGAACCTTGCGACCGGTTTTCTCGAACCATTTTTGTGCGGTGAGGAAGAGCTGCTGGCAATGGTCGCCCTGGCGCGAGTCGATGACGTAGGCGGCGGCGTCGGCCTTAAGATGTTCGGTGCGGTAGAGAATCGTTGCGAGGTCGGTCGACGCGTAGTTGGCGGCACCGTCGGATTTGCGCACGAGGAACGGCTGCTCCTTGAACCGGGGGTGTTCGGGATGGAATACGACGAGTGCGCCCTGGCTTTCGCTGGCGAGACCGCAGTCGGTGAGTTCGCGGTAAACCTGGTCCACCTTGTCGTTATAAAAGCTCTCGCCGAGCGTGTAGTCGAAGCGGATGCCGAGCAGGTCGTAGATTTGTTGAAAGGCGGAAAAACTGACTTCGCCGATTTTTTTCCAGATCGCGGTGTTTTCGGGATCGTGGGACTGGAGTTTGACGAGCTCCTGCTGGGCTTCTTTCAAGACGGCGGGATCCGCTTCGGCAGCTGCGTGGCCGGTCTTATAAAGACGCTCGAATTCCACCAGCGGATCGGTCGCCAGGGCGGTTTCGAGGACGGCGGGTGCGGTCGCGAGGAGTTTTTTATAGGCCCAGATGATCTTGCCGAACTGTGTGCCCCAATCGCCGATGTGATTGTCTCGGATGACGCGTGCGCCGCTGAAGGCGAGCAGGCGGCAAACGGCCTCGCCGATCACGGCGGAGCGCAGGTGGCCGACATGCATTTGTTTGGCGGTATTGGGTGAGCTGTAGTCGACGACCCAGGTCTGTCCGTTGCAGGCGGCGGCGGCGCCGGCGGCGAGTTGTGCACGGGTGGAGAACGTCCGCAGCCATTCCTGCAACGCGGCGGGTTTCAGTGTGAAGTTGATAAAACCGGGGCCGGCGATCACCACCTCGGCGCTTTCACGGACGTCCGCGGGAAGGGCGGCCACGAGTTTCTCGGCGAGGGCTCGGGGGTTCTGTTTCGTGCGTTTCGCGTAGGGCAGGACGCCGTTGGCTTGAAAGTCGCCATGCTTGGGCTCCGCGGTGCGCACTTCGGGGGAAAAGTCGGCGGCATCGAAGCCGGCGGAGGCTGCGGCGGTTTTCAAGGCCGCGTCAAACGTGGCGGCGAGGTTGAACGAAACGTGCATCCCATCACTCAACGAAGCACGCGCACGAGGGTGCAAGCGTGGAGTTGGTTGGTGTTTGCAGAGGCAAATTCCCTGAAATCACGAGGGGCGGGTGGGTAATTTTGGCTCGACATTTCCAAGGAGGAAGTTCTCTCTCTAAACTTTTCCGGCCATCGGCCTGATCCGCTATTTTACATCTACACACTACATGACCAAACGCACGATCCCGTCCCGCAGGTTTATCAAACCGTCGTTTAACTCGCTGATTGAAAAGAAGCGCGACGGCCAGGAATTTACCCAGGAGGAAATTCGTTACATCATTGATTCCACGCTGGATGAGGAAATCCCGAAGCACCAGCTGGCTGCTCTCTTGGTGACGATTTTCTTCCAGCAGATGTCCGCCCAGGAAACGGCGATCCTGACTGAGGAATTGATGCTTTCGGGCGAGGTCATCGACCTTTCGCACATCGCCAAGCCCAAGATCGACAAATATTCGACCGGCGGCGTGGGTGATAAAACCTCCCTGGTGCTCGTTCCGCTCGCGATGGCCAGCGGCGTGGTCGTTCCGATGATGAGCGGTGTGGAGCACGATTATATCATCAGCCCCCTGCAGAAGCTTTCCTCGATCCCGGGCTTCAAGAGCCACCTTTCGATCGACGCCTTCTCTTCGCAACTTGCCCGGATTGGCGGCGCGATCGTCGATCAGGATCCCAAGCTCGCCCCGGCCGACGCCAAGTTCTACGAACTCCGCAAGGAAACCGGCACGATTCCCAGCCTTCCCCTCATCACCGGCTCGGTTCTCTCGCGCAAGCTCGCCGAGGGTTCCGAAGGTCTCGTGATCGACGTGAAGTGGGGCAACGGCTCCTTCATCAAGGACCTTGAGCAGGCCAAACAGCTTGCCCGTTCGATGACCCGCGTCGGTCGTTCGCTCAAGCGCCGCTGTGTCGCGCTTGTCACCGACATGAACCAGCCGCTCGGCGACACCGTGGGCACCGCCCTCGAGGTCAAGGAAGCGATCCAGCTCCTCAAGGGCGAGGGCCCTGAGGATATGAAGGAACTCGTCCTCAAGCTCGGCATGGAGATCGTCCGCCTCGCCGGCGTCGCGGGCTCGACCCTGTCGGCCAAGCAGACCGTGCAGCGCCATCTCACCGATGGTTCGGCTCTCGAAAAATTCAAGGAGCTCGTCAAGGCGCAGGGCGGCGACACCGCCTACATCGACAGCCCGGACAAGTTCCCGGCCGCGAAACACATTCGCAAGCTCCCCGCCCCGAAGCGCGGCTACGTGCACACCATCAATGCGGCGATGATCGCCCGCGGCGTGCACCTTCTCGGCGCCGGCATCGAGAAGCATGGCGAAAAGGTCGATTACTCCGTCGGCGTATCGGAGATCAAGAAGGTCGGCACCCAGGTCAAACAGGGCGAGCCGCTCATGATGATCCACTACAACGACGAGTCGAAACTCGAGACGGCGCTCAATTACTTCAAGGACGCCTACCGCCTCGCTCCCAAGCGCCCCACGCCTCCGCCGCTGGTCGTCGAGCGCGTCGCTTAAGACGTTTGTCCGCCTGTTGTTTTTATCCAAGGCCGTCCGGCATTGCCGGGCGGCCTTTTTTGCGGAGCCGCGGTCGGTGTAATAAACAATCGACAACCTCGCGTTCCCTTAAACCCTAGCGCTGCCATGAATTCACTGGATCATCTTTTTGCAAAAAACAAAGCGTGGGCGGATGAGATTCGCGCGAAGGATCCCCGTTTTTTCGCGAAGCTGGCCGCCCAGCAAAATCCCGAATACCTCTGGATCGGGTGCTCTGACAGCCGCGTGCCGGCGAACGAAATTCTAGGCCTGCTGCCCGGCGAGATCTTTGTGCATCGCAACATCGCCAATGTGGTGGTGCACACCGATCTGAACTGTCTTTCGGTGATTCAGTTCGCCGTCGATGTGCTCAAGATCAAGCACATCATGGTCGTGGGTCACTACGGGTGCAGCGGCGTGGGCGCGGCCTTGCGGTGCGAACGCATCGGCCTCGTCGACAACTGGCTGCGCCACGTGCAGGACGTGAAGGAGAAGCATGATGGCTGCCTGTGCAAAATCACCGACGGGACGGCACGGAGCCTGAAACTCTGCGAGTTCAACGTCATCGAGCAGGTGGACAATGTCTGTAAAACCTCGATCGTGCGCGATGCCTGGGCGCGAGGGCAGGAGCTGCACATCCACGGGTTCGTCTATGGTTTGAAGGACGGCCTGCTGCATGACTTGTGTTGCTCGGCCACGGATGTGGACAGTGCGGCTGCGAGCTATAAATCCGCCGTCGCCGCGTTGAGCAGCGGATGCTGAGCTGCTCGAAGGCCTGAATGCGACCGTGGTCCGAGGCGTGCGCCGAGGGAGGTTGCATGGCAGGCCTGCCGGACCCTGAACTCACGTTCAGGGTCACGATGCCGGGAGTCAGGCCACGAAAAAACCCGCGACATGCGTCGCGGGTTTTTAAGAAACGAACGGAGGCGTTCAGCCCGTGTTACGCGCGGCCCATGTAGGTGCCGTCGGCGGTGCTGATGCGGATGATTTCGCCTTCCTTGATGAAGAGCGGCACGTTGACCACGAGGCCGGTTTCGAGGGTGGCGGGCTTCTGGACGTTGGAGGCGGTGTCGCCTTTGATGCCATCGGAGCTCTCGGTGACCTTGAGATTCACGGAGGAGGGGAGTTCAACGGTGAGCGGCTTTTCGTCGACGAAGAGAACGTCCACCTTGCCGTTGGCGGTGAGGTAAAACTTGGACTCACCGATGAGCTGCGCGCTCAGCTCGACCGTTTCGAACGTCTCCGGATCCATGAACGCGAAGTTTTCGCGGTCGGCGTAATGACGAGGTGGGGTTCGCCGTTGAATTTGATGACTTGGCCTTTGCGAATGTCGTTGGCTGAGGGCATGACGAGGGTGGGCGGGTTTGAGTTGTAGAAAGGTTAGGTGGTAACGCCCCGCGCGAGGGGGTGTCAAGTGCGCGGACTTGTGGGGAACGGCAAACCATGGCAACGTTACGCATGTTCAAAAACCGACGGCTCCGCCTCCTGTTGCTTCCGGTCGCGGGCTACTTCGGGTTTTGCGCGGCGATGGCCTGCTTCAAGGAAAGTTTGATCTTTCCGCTTCGGGGCGTGGAGCGCGCCCAGGCGTTGACGCCGCCTCGCGATGCGAAGGTCTGGTGGAACGAGATATCTCCGGGCGTGCGGACCGAAGCGTGGTTTTTTCCGGGCCGCGGGTGTTCGCCGGAGTCTCCGGGACCGGCGGTCGTGTGTTTTCACGGCAACGGGGAGCTGATCGATGACAACGTCGGGACGGCCCATGCGTTCAACGCGCTGGGAATTTCCGTGCTGCTGGTGGAGTATCGGGGTTACGGACGATCAGGAGGGGTGACTGACATCGACGGTATTCGGACGGATTCCAAGGCGTGGTTCGACCGTCTTGCGTCACAGCCGGAAGTGCGTTCGGGCGAGGTGATGACGTATGGTTTTTCCTTGGGAGCCGCCTTTGCCGCCCAACTGGCGGGGGTGCGGCCCGTCGCGGTGCTGATGATGGAGTCGCCGTTCACCAGCCTGGCCGAGATGGCGCGAAACCAAGGCATTTATCTCTATCTTTCGAGTCAGCGCCTCGACACCGGCACCGTGTTGCGTGCGTTGCCGGCCGGGCTGCCGATTATGATCACCCACCAAAAAGGCGACTCGGTCATCCCGGTGACTTTGGGGCGCAAACTGGCGGCACTACGGCCCGATGCCCTCTATGCCGAGGGTGAGGATGACCACCTTCCGCTGGTCATGAGCGAATTGGGGCATGCCCGGCTGCGCCGGTTTTTGGCGAAGTTCATTCGTGCGAATTAGGGTGTGTCTGGGAAAGAATCCAGCCCATCGCTTACGCTCTACGAGTGAATCGAGAAAGGGCACTGGGCCGGCGTTGCCCTCGGCGGCACGGCCCGCCGGGCCGCCTCCGCCTCGGTCGCCTTGGCCGAGCACCTTTTCTCGCCCACGCTGGCCCGGCTTCTTTCCCTAGGCACACCCCAAGGCGCGGGCTCCCATCAATCGGGGCCGACTCGGCGCTTGCACTGCCTGCCCCGGCTTTCGCAGACTCACCGATTCAACTTCTATGAAACAACGCACGCTCGCGCGCGCCGTGTCCATTCAGGGCAACGGCCTGCACACCGGCAACCCTGTCACGTTGACCCTCAAACCCGCCCCGGTTGACCACGGCATCGTGTTCAAGCGCATGGATCTCAACGGCCAGCCGGAGGTCAAACCGCGCATCGAGCTGATCGGCGACCTCGTGCGCAACACCACCGTGCAGGACGGGCACACCAAGATCCATCTCGTCGAACACGTGCTCAGCGCTCTCAGCGGCTGCGCCATCGACAACGTTCTCGTCGAACTCGACTCCGCCGAGCCGCCCATCATGGACGGTTCCGCCAAGCCCTTCGTGAACCTCATTCTCGAGGGCGACCCCGTCGAACAGGATAAGGACCGCGAGTATTTTATCCTCGAGGAGGCGGTGTCCGTCACGCGTGGCAACTCGTCCGTCATCGCGCTGCCCTGCGACGAGCTCAAGATCACCTGCACCTCGGCCGACGACCGCGGCATTCACACGCAGCATCTCACGCTTACGATCGACCCCGATGTCTACATGACGCAGGTCGCCGCCTCGCGCACCTTCACGGTTTACGAGGACATCGAGGAGTTGCTCAAGCTGGGCAAAATCAAGGGCGGTTCGCTTGACTGCGCCGTCGTCATCAAGGGCGACAAGATCCTTTCCAAGGAGGGCCTCCGTTTCAAAGACGAGTTCGTCCGCCACAAGATCCTCGATATCATCGGCGACATCGTGCTCCTCGGCATGCCGCTCAAGGCGCACATCATCGCCACGCGCCCCGGCCACGCGATCAATGCCGAGCTCACCAAGCTCCTCTTCGCCAAGCTTGAGGAAAAGCGCAACGGCCCGAAGAAAAAGCCGCGCCCGACCCGGCTCCTCCCCACCGAGACCGAGCTCGATATTCGCCGCATCATCGAGACGATCCCGCACCGTTATCCGTTTGTGATGATCGACCGCGTGGTCGAGTTCATTGGCGCGGACGAACTCGTCGCCATCAAGAACGTGACGATCAACGAGCCCTATTTCCAAGGGCACTTTCCCGGCAATCCGGTGATGCCCGGCGTGCTTCAGCTCGAGGCGATGGCGCAGGCCGCCGGTATTCTCATGCTCCGCCGCGGCAGCAGCGAGGGGAAGACCGCGCTCTTCATGAGCGCCGACAAGGTGAAGTTCCGCAAGCCCGTGCGCCCTGGCGACCAGATCATCATCAACGCCAAGCTCACCAAGTCGCGCGGCAACAAACTCGCCCAGGCCGAGTGCAACTGCACGGTCAACGGCACGGTGGTGTCCTCCGCCGAGCTGATGTTCACCGTCCTCGACAACAGCGACGTCGATTGATCGCCGCCCGTCCGCCCTCCGCATTCATGCCGACCAAAATCCACCCCACCGCAATCGTTGAGTCGACGGCCGAGCTCGGTGCGGACGTCGAGATCGGTCCTTTCGCCTACGTGGGTGACGGTGTGCGTCTCGGTGCGGGCACGCGCCTGCACCACCACGCCTCCGTCGAGGGCAACACGCAGCTCGGCGAGGCGTGCGAGGTGTTCCCCTACGCGAACATCGGGGGGAAGACGCAGGATTTGAAATACAAGGGCGGCAATCCGGGGGTGCGCATCGGTGCGCGCAATGTCTTCCGCGAGTATTTCACGATCCATGCCGCGACCAACGACGGCGACTTCACCACGGTCGGCAACGACAACACCTTCCTCGCCTACGGACACATCGCGCACGACTGCGTGTTGGGCAGCCATATCGTGACGAGCAATTCAGTGATGCTGGCGGGCCACGTCATCATTGACGACCACGTGGTGATCGGTGGTGGCGGTGGCGTGCATCAATTCTGCCGCGTCGGTGCGCACGCGATGCTTTCGGCCATGGCCAAGCTCGTGCAGGACCTGCCGCCGTTTTTTATTGCCGACGGCACGCCGGCGGTGGTCCGCGCCTACAACAAAGTCGGCTTGGAGCGCCGGGGGTATACCGCCGAACAACTCGAACGCGTGAGGCAGATCTACCGCGTGCTTTACCGCGAAAAGCTCAACCGCACCCAAGCCTTGGACAAGCTTCGCGCCCATCCCTCGGCGGATACGCCGGAATTCAAGTGGGTGCTCGATTTCGCCGCCAAGAGCGAACGCGGCATCGCCCCGGGGCCGGTCTGAACGGAGGGGACGGACGGCGGACGGTGAGCCGGACGCCCGGAGGACGGATGTCCGAGGGTCGATGTAGGGCTGGCGTTCGCGCCATGCCTCGCCGACCCGACGGCAATCGAACTGCGTGCTAAGGGGGTCTGCTCGCCGGCGATACGTTGCCGGGACCTGCGCCCCGGGCATGCGATCAGTCGAGGAAGGTCCAGGTGTTGAACATCGCGGCTTGACCGCAGGGCTGGCCATCGGAGGTCAGGAGATTCCACACGGTTGCTTCGGCGATGCAAAAACGGCGGCCTGTCCGGCCGATGCGGATACCTGAATAATCGGCGATGAAGCCATCGCGCGTCACCCGTTCCAGCAACCGGGCGCGTTCTTCGCGGTTGGGGGCTTCGGCGGTCAAGCGGGATGGCATGCGGGTGAGTTCATCCCACGTGGTATCCCAGAGCGTAAGCGCGGCGCGGTTGCCATAGTTGAGAATCGGGTCGGCCTCGGTGCCGTGGGCGACAAGGACAAACGGCGCCTCGAAGAGAAACCGGGTCCGCTCGCGAGGCCCGGCTATACCGGGCGCCAGATCGCGTCCCGTCCAGTGCGCGAGACTGCGGATGAGGCACTCGCTGTGGGTGATGATCTCAGGTGTAGTCCAATCCACGTCCGAAGCTGAAAGAGGTAGGGCCGCCAAAGCGAGTGACAACCGGGCACTGGAGGGGGGATTCATGCCGGGTCGCAGTTGAGCCCCTTTTTTGCTTCGTGCGTTGATGTCACCGCTGATGATCCGTTTGATTTTGGATGTATGACCACCCCGCTTTCGCGTTCCGACTGGCTTTCGTTGCTTCTCCGCGTCGCCGAGCCGCCGCTGACCGCGCTCGCGGCGGGCGAACTTCGCAAGCGGTTTCCCGTGCAATCTCGTCCGGGACATGAGGCGGATCGTGCGCGCTTCACCCATCTTGAGGCAATCGGTCGCACGCTCGCCGGCCTCGCACCCTGGCTCGCGCTCGAAGCCGTGCCGCCCGGGGAATCCGCCGCGCAGGCGCGCCTCCGTGCGCTCGCCGTTGCCGCGCTCCGCCAAGGGCTCGATCCGGAGTCGCCCGACGCGTTCAACTTCACGGACGGTGCGCAACCTCTGGTGGACGCCGCGTTTCTCGCTCACGCGCTGCTGCGTGCGCCAGGTCCGCTGTTCGACGCGCTCGACGCCACCACGCGCGCGCGACTCGTCGGGGCGTTGCGCTCCACGCGGGCGATCACGCCAGGGTTCAACAACTGGTTGCTCTTCGCCGCGATGATCGAAGCCGCGCTGCTCCGGTTCGATGGCAACGCCGATTTGATGCGCATCGATTATGCGGTTCGTCAGCATGAGCAGTGGTATAAGGGCGACGGGGCTTACGGCGATGGACCCGATTTCCACTGGGATTATTACAACAGCTTCGTCATTCAGCCGATGCTGCTCGATGTGCTGGAGACGGTCGACACGCATGACGAACGCTGGCGCACGCTTTTGCCGTTGGTGCGGCGCCGTGCGGTGAGACACGCCGCCGTGCTCGAGCGGATGATCGCACCCGACGGGACCTTTCCACCGCTCGGACGTTCTCTGGTGTATCGTTGCGGAGCGTTCCAGCACCTTGCGGTGATGGCGTTGCGCCGCGAACTTCCGGCAACCATCCCGCCCGCCGCCGCGCGCGGCGCGCTCGGCGCGGTGATCCGGCGCACGCTCGAGGCCCCCGGCACCTTTGACGCCGCGGGCTGGTTGCGTATCGGACTCTCCGGCGAACAGCCCGGTCTGGGGGAATCGTATATCAGCACGGGAAGCCTGTATCTCTGCACCACTGCGTTTCTTCCGCTTGGCTTGCCCGCGGACGATGCGTTTTGGGCCGGCCCCGACGCGCCTTGGACGAGTGTGCGCGCGTGGAGTGGCCAAGACCTTTCCGCCGACTCCGCTTTGTATTCATAAAGCCACACTCTCTTTTCACGCCTGCTTTCCTGCGGGTTTCGATTCAGCCGCTCATGTCATCCGGACCTCCGGGCTTGGCGGGATCAAGCCGGCAAGATCTTCTCCATCGACCGTCCCTTGGCGAGATCATCGACGAGTTTGTCGAGATAGCGGATTTCTTTCATCAGCGGATCGTCGATTTCCTCGATGCGCACGCCGCACACGACGCCCTTGATGAGCGAACGCTTGGGGTTCATCGCCGGAGCCTGGGCGAAGAAGGTCTCGAAGTCGGTCTGTGCCGCGATCTGTCGCTGCAAGGTGACTTTATCGTATCCCGTGAGCCAGCAGATGACGCGATCCACTTCGTCCTGCGTGCGTTTCTTGCGCACGGCCTTTTCCACATAGAGCGGATAGACCTTCGAAAACGCGGTCGTGAAAATGCGGTGCTTGGACATGACCTGATAGATGCTAGTCGCCGGTGCTGGCGTTGCGGTGATAATCTTGGGCGGTGCGGACGAAGGCTGCGAATTGCGCAGGATCCGTGAAGGCTCGGCGGGGGATGATGGCGGCGGCCAGAGCGTTGATGTAGATGAAGACGTGTTCGTCGGTGGCGACCACACGATCGACGATCGCCCAGGGTGTGGAGCTGTGCCCTTGCCCGCTCACTTCCGTGATGCCTTCAGGCGTGAGGGTGACCTGATGGCGGCTGAACAGCCCGTGGTTTTTGTCTTCCTTCACCATGGCCTTCACCGTCGCGCGAAGCCGGCGGCGATGGCTCCAAGGGAAGAATACCAGATACGCCGGCACGCCGAGAAACAGAGGCAACAAATCCTGGAAAGTCTTGAGCGGAGCATTCGCTTTTTGATTGGCGAGATACCACAGGCCGCTGCAGATCAACAAACCGCCGGCCGCCGGCAGGAACCAGCCGAGCAGATACTGACGGCGCGCCGTGGGTGAATGCCGGCTGTGGTGCAGATTGAAGGCGCACACATCTTCAGCGGTGAGTTCGTAGTCGGCGATCATGGGACCGGTGGAAGGTTTTGAGGCGTGAAAACGGGGAGTTGTGGGGCGACGTTCCCCGAGCTCACGCCCGGGGCCACGAGAGCGGGCCCGCCCTGCCTCGGCCATCGTCTGTGAAATACGCGGGTGGCGCTTACTTCTTTTTGTAGACGACCGCAGGGTCGAAGAGGGGCTGGGAGACGAACTGGAGGTTGAAGTTCGTGCCGGCAGCCGCTTCGTCGAGGTTGTCGAGCTTGCGATAAAAGCAGCTCTTGTATCCGTTGTGGCAGGACGCGTTGGCGGCGCCGCTTTGCTCGACTTTGACGAGGAGCACGTCCTGGTCGCAGTCGGTGTAGAGTTCCTTCACCCATTGGACGTTTCCGGACTCCTCGCCTTTGCACCAGAGCTTGCCGCGCGAACGGCTCCAGTAGGTGGCTTTCCTGGTCTTGAGCGTGTGGGCGAGCGACTCCGCGTTCATGAACGCGAACATCAGCACCTGGCCGGTGGCGATGTCCTGCGTGATGCAGGGGATGAGACCGTCGGAGCCGAACTTGGGTTGCAGCGTGGAACCGAGTTCGATCTCGGCGGTGGTGGTGCGGGCGGGAAAGGACATTTTTTTTAAAAGTAGCGAGTAGTGAGTAGCGGGTAGCGAGTAGGACGAACCGATGAACGCGCGACGTGGCGCGGGGGGCGAAAAGAGGGCGCGAGTCGCGCCTATCAATGTCGGTCGGCGAGCTCGCGGAGGAAGTCGTAGCTGTAGAGCCCGGTGCGGTGGCCGTCGCTGAAATCGAAGCGGATCGCGTAGTTGCCGACGACCTCCCAGCCGAGGACGGTTACCCCGGGGAACTTCTTCGGACCATCGCCGCCGTATTGGTTTCCGAGAATGTCGCGTTCGCCAATGTTTTGCGCGCTGGGGGAGGCGGCTCGCAGGTCTTCCATCGGGTAATAAGTCTCCGCACCGTCCTCCCAGATGATGGCGACTTCGTTGCCGATGAGTTGAATGTTGGCGGGCGTTTTCACGATGCGAGGGATCAACGTGCGGCGTGTCGGCGCCGGGAGCAAAATTAAATTTGGGCTCGCCGCTGGCTAGCAGGACCGGTGGGGTGAGGGATCATGCTCGTTCATACCGTCATTTTTTACCTGCGCAGCGATCTCACCGAGGCACAGAAACTGGAGTTCCGCAACGAGGGCTTGGAGTCGCTCCGCCCCATCCAAGCGGTGAAGCACTACTTCGTCGGCGTGCCGGCGGGGATTCCGCCGCGTCCGGTGGTGGACTTGAGCTTTACGTTCTCGATCACGGCGATCTTCGATGATGTGGCGGGCCACAACGCGTATCAGGTCGATCCGGTGCACAAGGCGTTCGTCGAGCGGTTCAAGAGTTATTGGACGAAGGTGCAGATTTACGACGCGGAGTGAGGAGCCAGGAGGGCATCTAGCTGCTAGGCACTAGCAGCTAGCCGGAGGACGGAAGACCGGAGGGTTGGCCACAAAAAGCACAAAAGGGTCGAGCAGCGGATGAATCTCCCCCGAGCGCCTATAGGCGCTACGCAGGGTTGGGAATACCGGACGGCGCTTTGTGTTTTGTGGCGATTATCCGAGATCGATGGCGTGGGGGCGTAGGGCTGCCGCTTGCGGCATGCCTTCAATGTGCGAGGCGTGGCGCAAGCGCCAGCCCTACACGATGCCGCCACGGAGAGCCGTGTGGCGTTCGGCATCCAGGAGGGTTTGGGCGAAGGTGTAGTCGTCGTGATCGTGGTTGTGCGCGAGACCGGCGAAGGCGGCGGCGATGCGTCCGCGTGACTGGGCGGTGAACGCTTTGATCAAGGCTTCGAGGTCTTCGCGGGAATGCGTGGCGTCGCCGCGTTTGAGGAGGGCGTCTGCGTAGAGCGCGGTCGCGGTGATCGCGAACAGTTCCGTGCCGATGTCCACCAGACGGGCGAGGAGGAGCTGGCGCTTTTCGAGCTTCGGGCCGTATTTCGCCATCGCGTGGAAGAGTGTGCGCGCAAGGCGATGGCTCGTGCCGGACACGTAGCGGAGCGCGGGGCGGCAGGCGGGCGAGAGGTCGGAGGGCAGGCCGCCGGAAGGGAGGTAGAGCCGGGGATACCAGAGCGCGTAGAAGCCGCCGGCTTTCAGGGCGGCGGCGGCGCGTTTGCCGAGGGGCTGGCGCGAATCGAGGACGGTGCCGGCAACCTTGAGGTGCGGGTCGAGCGCTTCGCGGGCGAGGAAGAGGCGCATGATTTCGGAGGAACCCTCAAAGATGAGATTGATGCGGCTGTCGCGCATCATGCGTTCGACGGGGATGGGTTTTTCGCCGCGGCTTTTAAGCGAGGCGGCGGTCTCGTAGCCGCGTCCGCCACGGATCTGCATGGTGTCGTCGACCGCCTGCCAGGCGGCTTCGCTGCCCCAGAGTTTGCACATCGCGGCTTCGAGGCGGATGTCGGCCTTGTCGCGGTCGACGAGGGCGGAGGTGAGCATGACCATCGCCTCGGTCGCGAACGTGTTGGCGGCCATGCGGGCGAGTTTGGCGGCGATGGCGGCGTGTTGTCCGATGGGCGAGCCCCATTGCACGCGGCTGGCCGACCACTCGCGTGAATAGCCGAGGCAGCGTTTCATGAAACCGATGCAGGCGGCGGGAATGGTGAGGCGGCCGGTGTTGAGGGTGGTGAGGGCGACTTTGAGTCCGCGACCCTCGCCGCCGACGATGGCGTCGCGGGAGAGGCGGACGCCGGTGAAGCGGACGACGCCGTTGTAGAGTGCGCGCAGGCCCATGAAGTGGCAGCGGGTGACGACCTCGACGCCGGGGGCGTTCATCTCGACGAGGAAGGCGGTGATCTGGTTGCGCGGTTTGCCATGGACGATTTTGTCGGGCGTGCGCGCCATGACGATGATCACGCCGGCCTTGACGCTGTTGGTGCACCAGAGCTTTTCGCCGTTGAGGATAAAGTGTTCGCCGTCGGGGGTGGGTTCGGCGCGGGTTTCCATGCGCGCGGGGTCGGAGCCGACGCCGGTCTCGGTGAGGGCGAAGGCGGAGATTTCGCCACGGGCGACGCGCGGGAGGTATTTGCGCTTCTGGTCCTCGGTGCCGAAGAGTTTGAGCGGTTGGGGGACGCCGATGGATTGGTGGGCGGAGAGGAGCGCGGTGAGGTTGCCGTCGACGCTGCCGAGCAGCTGTGCGGCGCGGGAGTAATTGGTCTGCGAGAGGCCGAGGCCGCCGTAGTCCTTGGGGATTTTGATGCCGAAGGCACCGAGGCGGGCGAGACGCTCGATGAGGGCGTCGGGGATTTCGCCATCGGCATCGATCTGATCGGGGTCGGTTTCGTCGCGGAGGATTTTTTCGAGTTCGGTGAGGAAGGGACGGCCGGTCTCGACATCGGCGGCGGGCTGGAGGGGAAACGGATAAATGGAATCGAGGGAGAAACGTCCCATGAACAAATCGCCGGCGAAGCTGCGGTAGCCGCTTTCGGTGCGGGCGGACTCGGTCATTTCGAGAGCCTCGCGCTGGCCTTGCGACATCTTGGAGGTGTCGATCGTGCCGGGAGTGTCGTCGGTGGGAGGCATGGAAGGAGGTGGGCGAGGCGTGGCGCAAGCGCCAGCCCTACAGGGGCGGGGGTGGTGCGTAGAAGGTGCGGTGGTTGCGGGCCATTTCGCGGAGGTGGTCGCAGGGGGCGAAGTGAGGGGCGACATCGCGGGCGAGCGCGTCGAGGCGGGAGACGACGGTGGAGGCGCCGAGTGAGTCGGCGTAGCGCAGCGGGCCGCCCCGGAAGGGAGCCCAGCCGGTGCCGAGGATCATGCCGAAGTCGGCGTCCTCGGGGGAGGCAATCACGTCCTCGGCGAGGCAGCGCGCGGCTTCGTTGACCATGATGAGGACCAGCCGGTTGAGGAGCACGTCGCGGTGGTTGCCGGGCGTAGGGTGCGCAGGGCGGAGGAGATCGATGTCGGGATTCGGTTTGGTGCGGGAGGCGCCGGAGTGGTGCAGGTAGAAGCCCGTGCCGGATTTTTTGCCGAGCCACTTTTGCGTGAGCATGCGCGAGAGCGTATCGTCGAGCGGAGCCAGGTGCGGGAGGTGATGGGCGAGGTCGCGCGCCACGTGGAGGGCGACATCGATGCCGACCTCGTCGGCGAGGCGCAGCGGTCCCATCGGCATGCCGAAGTCGAGCATCAGCCGGTCGATGAAGCCGGGGGCGTGGCCTTCGCGGAAGAGGCGGACGGCTTCGACGAGGCAGGGCATGAGGATGCGGTTGACGAGGAAGCCCGGGGAGTCGTTGACGACGACCGGGAGCTTGCCGATGGCTTTTGCGAACTGAAGCGCGGTGGCGACGGTGTCGGGCGAGGTGCGGGGGCCGCGCACGAGCTCGACGAGCTGCATGCGGTGGACGGGATTGAAGAAGTGGAGGCCGATGACGCGTTCGGGATGCGCGAGATTGTGCGCGAGGGAGTCGATGGAGAGCGCGGAGGTGTTGCTGGCGAGAACGGTGTCGGGGCGGACGCGGGCCTCGAGGTCTCGAAAGATCGCCTGCTTGGCGTCGAGTTTTTCGATGGCGGCTTCGATCACGAGATCAATGGAGGCGAGCGGAACGGCGGTGTGAACGGGGGTGATGCGGTCGAGGCCGGCGGTGGCCTCGGCGCGGGTGAGGAGGTGGCGCTGGGTGGCTTCGCGGTAGAGCGTCGCGGCGGTGTGCAGGCCATGGGCGAGGGCGCCCGGCGCAACATCTTTCAAAGTGACGGGCAGGCCGCGGGCGCTGGTCCATTGCGCGATGCCGGCGCCCATGACGCCGGCGCCGATCACGGCGACACGATGCACGGGGCGGGCGGTGGAGCCGGCGGGGGCGGGAAGTTTTTTGGCGCGCTCCTGGAGGAAGAAAATCGAGAGAAGATTGCGGCACTCGGGTGTGCGGATGAGCTCGAGGAAGGCGGCTTTTTCGAGGGCGAGCGCGTCAGTGAGCGGGAGTCCGAGGGAGGCGGTGCAGACTTCGAGGGCCTTGAGCGGAGCGGGGTAGTGTCCACGGGTTTTGGCGAGGACGTCACGACGGGCTTTGGTGGCGACGAGATGTCTGGCGAGCGGGAGGTGGGAGGCGCGGAAGGCGGGACGCGGGCGTTTGCCGCGTTCAAGGAAGGCGCGAGCGGTGGCGAGGAGGTATTCGGGGTGGGCGAGTTCGTCCACCAGGCCGAGCTTGCGCGCCTGGATCCCGACGAGCTGGCGCCCGGGGAGAATCATTCCGAGCGCGGCGGGCAGGCCGATCAGTGCGGGCAGGCGGACGGAGCCGCCCCAGGCGGGAAGGATGCCGAGCTGGGTTTCGGGCAGGCCAATCCTGGTGGGTTTTCCGGTGGAGGCGACGCGCCAGTCGCAGGCGAGGGCGAGTTCGCAGCCGCCACCCAGGCATGCGCCGTGGATGGCGGCGACAGACGGCACGTGGAGTTGTTGCAGGCGGGTGAAGACGCGGTGACCGAGATCGACGATGGCGGCGAGGGCGTCCGGGTCGGGGGAACGGACGAATTCGTGGAGGTCGGCGCCGGCGATGAAGATTTTGTCCTTGGCGCTGACGAGAAGGACGCCGCGCAGGATGGCCTGCTGTTCGATGACGGCGAGGTGGGCATCGAGTTCTTCGAGCGTTGCACGATCAAAGACATTGGCGGAGGAACCGGCACGATCGAAGGTGAGCGTGCAGACGTGGTCGTCGTCGATGTGCCGGGTGATGTTCATGGGGTTTCCAGCCAGAGGGCGCCGCCCTGGCCTCCGCCGATGCAGAGGGTGACGAGGGCGCGGCGGGCCTTGCGGCGGTGCAGTTCCTTGAGGGCGGTGAGCACGAGGCGGGTGCCGCTGGCCCCGACAGGGTGGCCGAGGGCGACGGCGCCGCCGTTGACGTTGAGAATGTCGTCGGGGATTTCGCCGAGGGCATGGTCGAGGCCGAGGTGTTCGCGTGCGAAGGCCGAGGAACGGGCGGCGGCCTGGCAGGCGAGGACCTGGGCGGCGAAAGCTTCGTTGAGCTCGATGAGGCCGGCGTCGGCGAGGCGGAGTCCGGTGCGTTGCTGGGCCCGGGCGATGGCGTGGACGGGGCCGAGACCCATGCGGGCGGGTTCACAACCGGCATAGGCATAGTCGACGAGCCGGCCGAGCGGGGTGAGCCCGGTGCGCTTGAGGGCGGCTTCGCTCATGACGAGGAGGGCGGCGGCACCGTCGGTGACCTGGGACGCGTTTCCTGCGGTGACGGTGCCGCCGAGTTTGTCGAAGAGCGGGCGAAGCTTTTCCAAGGCTTCGAGCGTCTGGGTTTCGCGAACGCCATTGTCGGCGGTGACGGCGGCGGGTGAATGCGAGGAGGCGGGGTAGACCGGGGTGATTTCCTCCGCAAGGCGGGCGCGGGCGGACGTGGCGCGTTGATGGGAGCGGAGGGCGAAGTGGTCCTGGGCGTCGCGGGAGAGCCGCCAGTCGCGCGCGAGGAGTTCGGCGGTCTGGCCCATGTTGAGCCCGCAGACCGGATCGGTGAGGCCAAGGTGGAGGCTGATGCGCGGGGAAAAATCGGCGGGACGAAAGCGCAGGAATGCGGCGAGTTTTTGGGGAAGGGTTTTGGCGCGGGCGAGGGTGGTGAATTTACGCGCGGCGCTTTCACTGTAGAGCAGCGGGTAGTGGCTCATGCTCTCGGTGCCGCCGACGAGAAAGATGCCGCCCCGCCCGGTGGCGATGCGATCGGCGGCGGTGGTGAGCGACTCGAAACCGGAGGCGCAGTTGCGATGGACGGTCATTGCCGGGACGTGGGCGGGCACGCCGGCTCGCAGGGCGATCACGCGGCTGATATTGACCGCGTCGATGGGCTGGCCGACGCAACCGAAGATGACCTCATCGATGAGCGCGGGATCGAGACCAGTGCGGGCGAGCACGGCGGTGGCGGCGGCGCGGCCGAGTTCGACGGCGTCGGACGCGGCGAGATCGGTGCCCATCTTGGAAAAGGGGGTGCGCGCGCCGTCGACGATGTAGAGCGAGGCGTTCATCGCTTTGCGGTGGGTTCTGCCACCTTGGACCGGTTGTCGACGACCTTTTGTTCCTTCAGGGCGACGCCGACTTTTTGGAGGGTGCGCATCTCCTCCGCGGTATGGCTGACGATTTTGTTGGGAGTGAGCTCGAAGTGGGCGTGGAGGAGGTCACGCACGGCGTGGTCGAGCGCGGCTTCGTTGCCGGAGCCGGCGGGAGTGACGTGAACGTTGAGTTCGTCGAGGTCGAGCGGATCGTCGTGGGCCTTGCGAAGTTCGATCTGCCAGGCGCCGAGGCCGGGCAGGTCGTCGAGGGCGCGCTCGAGTTCGTTGAAGTCCACGATGGTGCCTTTCACCTTTTGGAAACGCAGGGCGTGGACATCGGAGACGCGGGAGATTTTTCCCACGAGACGGGGGAGGCGGCGCCCGCAGCACGGGCACGGTTCCCAGGTGATGCCGTGTTCGCAGCGATCGCCGGTGCGGTAGCGCAATACGACGGTTCCGCGCTGGTCGAGGGGCGTCCAGACGATCTCGCCGCCCACGCCATCCGGGACCGTTTCGCCGGTTTCGGGATTGATAATCTCAATGATGCCCTGGTCGGCGTAGAGGTGGTAACCGGGGGGCGGGGTGCCGGGGGTGATGGGGCACTCGGTCCAGGCATACTTGGATTCGGTGAAGCCGTAGGTGGCCATGATCTTCACGCCGGGTGAACCGACCTGGGCGCAGAGTTCGCCGAGCTTGCGGCGGGTGCCGTCGGGGACTTTGTCGCCACCCAGGACAAGGAGGCGGATGCCTTCGAGGCGGAGCTTTTGCTCCACGGCCTGCTGGAGCACGTGGTAGAGAAACGTGGGCATGGCGACGAGGATCTGGGGCTTGAGCTTTACGACGGCGCGCAGGTTGCCCTCGGTGCCCATGACCTTGCCGCCGCCGGTGGCAAGGGCGAAGACGTTACGATCGATGCCCGAGTAATACATATACCAGAACGCGAGGTGGGGCGCGAAAGGGAACATGTTCACCATGCGCTCGTCGGGGCGCACACCGCCAATCTCGACGATGCGACCGCTGCCGAGGCCGAGCCGGGCGATGTCGTGTTGCGTATAGAGAAACGGCACGGGCTCGGTCGACCTCCCCGTGGTGCTGGTCATGAAGATCGGACGCCATTCACGGTCGAGTTCGGCACGAACACGTTCACGGCCCCGGAGCAGGGCGCGAAGAATTACGGAAGGACGGCGGGCGAGGACCTTGGGATCGGGCTTGAGAACAAAATCGAGGGTCCGGCGCGGGTTCTCCGGCGTGGGCAGGAGATCCTCCTTGGACGTGAGGGGGAGTTTCGCCAGATCGGCGACGGTGCGGATGTCGTCCGGGGTCAGGCCATGCGTGGCGAAGACGCGTTGGTAATGTAACGAAAAAGGCAATACGCAGTCGCGGAGGAAGCGGTGAAGCCGCCGTCCCTGCCATGCGATCGCGGAGTCCCGATCGAGGTCCTGCCAGTGATTCTTGCGTCGTGGGTTCGACATGGGAACGAGTTCTGACGTTGGGGTGGAGCGGCGCCGTTTTTTAGGGGTAACGGGCCGCGTGAACGCGGGCGACTTTCCAAGGAAACCAGTATTCGCGAAACCGCGTGGTCTCAAGGGCAATCACGTCTTTTCCACGTGATCGGGCGCCAGAAGCTGCGCGAGCTCGTCGCGCCGGAGATCACCGTCCTGCTCACCGATTTCAATCATGCGGCGGATGTAGCCGGGATGAAACATGACGGTGGCCAGCATGTCTGCCCGACGGGTCTCGCGCGTGCCGAGACCGCGGGTGGCGAAACGGAAGGTGCGGGGCAGTTCGGACTCAAACTCGTTGGCGATCACCCCGAGGTCCTGCGACGGGCGGACGAGCAGGAGTTTCACCGGGGTGAAACCCGTTTCCTGCGGACTCGGCCGGGTTTCGAGGAGGGCGTTGATACGGTCGATGGTCAGGGCATCGTAATCGAGCATGTCGAGGAAGATGGAATCGAGGAGAAGTCCGATGATCGTCGCCGGGGCGGGATAGTCGTGCGGTTCCTGGCTCATGGCGCCGGGCCGGTTGCCGGCATATTGGGTGGAAATGGCGATGACGCGCCGGGCGCCGAGGTGCAGGGCAGGCGAGAGAGGCGCGGTCAATCGCACGCCGCCATCCCCGTGCCAGTCGTTGCCGATCCGTGCGGCGGGAAAAAACAGGGGCAGGGCGCAGGATGCCATGATGTGATCGATGCCGAGGCGGGTGGTCACGCTGCGACGGCCCGGACGTTCCCAGGCGGAGGGAACGGCGCTTTGTATCCAGGAATTGGATTCCCCGTTGGTGTAATTCGTGGTGGTCAGGCTGACGGCGGAAAGCCGGCCGGTCCGGATGTTCTCCTCGATGCCGGAGAGGAGGCCTTTGGTGGCGAGGGCCTTTTCGAGGAAATGCCGCAGCGGACCGGTGTCGACGAGCCCCCGGGCGGGAGGGGAGAGATTGACACCGCCGGAGACGAGGCGGACGGCCCACCGGACCATGGTAAAGGCGAGCGCGGGCAGATCGGTGCGAAACACCTGGTCGATGGTGATGCCTTCCCACAGCTCGGTGAGCCGTTGCACGGTCACGGGGAGCGGATCGCGGCTGTTGGCGAGATGAGCGGCGTTGATGGCTCCCGCGGAAACGCCGGTGACGATCGGAAGCTGAATGTCGGGAAAGTGACGGGTCAGGCTTCGTAAAAATCCCACCTGATAGGCGGCGCGCGCGCCGCCGCCCGCCAGCACCAAGGCCAGGCTTCCGGGGTCGGGGTTCACGCCGTCACCGTATCCAAACCTGGCAAATTGGAAAGTCGGGAATGCACATGAAGCGCCGGCGCGGGCGCGCCGCAAGAAGGCGCCACGGGGTCCCCCCAAAGGGCGGCTACTTTGAGGGCCCGACGGCGGGCTTTTCTTGCCAGCCGGTGTTTCGTCGGTCTACCTGCCGCTCAATGCGTCGGAAACTGTCCCTTCTCACAATGCTGACCGCGTGGCTGCTGGCCACGGGAAGCCATTGGGATTTGGTGCAGACGTTTGCCTGGGGACGCATGATCGCGACGTATTCGCAAAGCATGTCGCTTTCGCAGGCGGTCAAACTGACCTTCACATCCGACAACCTGTGCGGCATCTGTGAAAGTGTGAGCGAGGCGAAGCAGCAGCAGGACGCCGCGCTGCCCTCCGAGGGAAAGGCATTGGGGAAGATCCAGCTCGTGTATCAACCGGCGCCAACGTTTCATCTTGCGCCGTCGGCGGCGGGAACGTGGCGGTTGCGTGATCTCGTGCCGGCTGATGGGGAGCCGTCTCCGCCTCCCGTGCGACCGCCGTGGGTTTTGGTTTGATCCGTTGATCACGCGTCTGACCGGCGCGTGACGTCCGGGTCCGCCGCTGTGCGGACGAACTCCCTGCAAATCATCCCGTTGACGTTCCTCCTGCCGCCGTTGCGCGCGTGTGGAAGGCGTGGCGGGCAGCCAACTCCCATCCATGACCTTTTCTCGTTTTTCCACTTGTTTCATCCTGGCGCTCGCTGCGTCCGTCCCCGTCCGTGCGGATTCGCCGCCGCCGGCATCCGTATCCGATTCAGCCCCTCCCGTTGTCCTCGAGGAGGTGGAGGTGACCGCCTTCAAGGATTCGTTGACCGTGCCCACGAGTGCCGCCGCGCGTGTCGACCTTGCCCGCACGCCGGGCGGCACCGAGGTGGTCGATGCCGGGCGTTATCTGAACGGCCGGGCCTCAACGCTCGCGGATACGTTTTTTTTGTCGGCGGGCGTGTTTGCCCAGTCGCGATTTGGTTCCGATGAAGCGCGGCTTTCGATTCGCGGCTCCGGTTTGCAACGCACGTTTCATGGGCGCGGCGTTCGCGTGCTGCAGGACGGTGTGCCCCTCAACCTGGCCGATGGCGGCTTCGACATGCAGGCGCTTGAACCGACCGCCGCCGCTTACATCAACATCTGGCGCGGTGGTAATGCACTTGCGTATGGCTCGTCCACGCTGGGCGGTGCCATCGACTATGTTTCGCGCACGGGACGCACTTCCCCGGGTGGCTTCGCGCGCCTGGAGATGGGGTCCTGGGATTATCTGCGCGCCACCGTTGCAGGCGGGCTCGCCGAAACGACGACCGATGCCTATGCGTCGTTCACGCAGCAATCGCAGGAGGGGTTTCGCGATCATGCGGAACAGAACAACCAGCGCCTGTTCACCAACGCCGGCTGGCGCCTGGCCGAAACGGTTGAGACGCGCCTCTACATTACCGCCGTAAAAACCCGGTCCGAGCTTCCTGGCAACCTCACCAAGGATGAGCTCGAAACCGATTCGCGGCAGGCAAACGCGACCAACATCGCCCTCGATCAGCGGCGCGATTTCGAGCTGCTCCGCGTGGCAAGCAAGACCACGGCCGTTGCCGGTGATACAAGCGTGGATCTCGTTGTCGCGTGGACCTACAAGGATCTCGATCATCCGATTTTTCAAGTGATCGACCAGTTGTCCAACGATGCGTTGCTCGGTCTGCTGTTGACGAACACCAGCGCCGTTTTCGACCACGACCACCGTCTGCGCGCCGGGCTGTTCTTCAATCGCGGGCGCACCGATGCGGCGAATTACACCAACGTCGCCGGCAATCGCGGGGCGTTGCTTCAACGGGACAGGCAAACCGCCTCGAACCTCGAGGCCTTCGTGGAAAGCCAGCTGGCGCTCGGTGGTGGTTTCACCGGTGTCACGGGCTTTTCGGCATCGCGCAACCGGCGAGACACGGAACGCACGTTCGGGGCGGCCCCACCCAACAGCAGTTACGATCGCACCTATGAGGAACTCGCACCGAAGCTTGGTCTGCGATGGGACAACCCGGAGCGCGATCTACAGCTTTATGCCAATGTCAGTGGCAGTTATGAGCCTCCGTCTTTTAGCGAAGCAGGCACCGCGATCGTCGCCAATGATGCCCAGACCGCCACCACCTTCGAGATCGGCACCCGCGGGACGCGGCGCTGGTTGCGCTGGGATGCATCCGCTTATTTCGCAGCCGTAAAAGACGAACTGCTCAGTGTCCAACTGCCGCCGCCCGCCGCGCCCGGCGCGACGGGCACGATCAATGCCGCGCGCACCCGGCATCAAGGCGTGGAGATTGCCCTCGAAGCGGATCTGCTTGGCCGGAGTCTGGCCGAACGGGTCGATCACCGCCTCGTTTTGCGCACCGCGTGGACCTGCGGACGCTTCACGTTCGATGATGACCCGACTTACGGGAACAACACGATCGCCGGTCTTCCGCCCCACCTGATTCGTGGCGAACTCGTTTGGGAAAACGCCGCCGGCTGGTATGCGGGACCGACGTTCGAGTGGGTGCCGGTGAAGAGTTATGTGGATCATCGCAACACGTTCTCGGCCGATCCTTATGCGCTCATCGGCTTCAAATTTGGCTGTCGTCGCGCCCAGGGGCTCTCGTGGTTTGTCGAGGCGCGCAACCTGACCGACGAACGTTACGCCGCCACGACGAGCGTGGTCGAAACCTACAATCCCGCCGCTCCCGCGCAGTTTTTGCCAGGAGACGGGCGCTCCCTTTATGCCGGAATCGAGTATCATTTTTAATTTCCCGACTCATATGAAAACTTTCTTCATTATTCCGTTTCTGGCCGTTTTCGCGCCATCAATTGCATGGTGCGCCCATGAGGGTTGCACGTGTGGCATGACTGCGGTTGGAGCCGGTGTTCCGGGTCCGGGCGAAACGGCAGCTCCCGCCCGCCATCCGCTCAAGGGTGTGATCGTCGGGGTGATGACCGACGAGTCCGCATTGTTGATCAAGCACGAGGAAATCCCCGGCGTGATGAAGGCAATGACGATGTTGCTCAAGGTGGACGAAGCCGCGCTCAAGTCCGTGAAGAAAGGTGATGCCGTCACCGGCATGCTTGTCCGCAAGGCGGACGGATGGTGGCTGGAGGAGGTGAAGGCGGGAGGCGGGTGACCGGATTTAACCGGTTGAACCGGAGGCACCCGGGAGCGGGGGTTTGCATCCAGGGCGGATTATGCCACGGTTTTCGCAACACGTTCATCATGGTTGCGCTCAATCTTCGTTACGTCGCCGAACTCGCGGGGCCGGGCAGGCTCGGATTTGTAGCCACAAACGGGATACAGGACTACCTGGTGATCGAGGGCGAGCATGAGGACGAGTATCGCCAGCGAATTCGCGAGGGGTGGCGCGTGGCGGAGATCCGTCCCATTTGCCGGAGCATCAATCCGAAACTCGTGCACACCCATCCGGATCTGCTCAACGCGAGGGCGTTTTCCTACTCCTTGGTGATTTTGGAGCATCCTGCGCTGGAAGCGCGCGAAGCGGCGGCGAAGGCGGCGGAAGCGCGGGCGGGCGTCCTGCGCGAGGCGGCGCGAGGCGGCGGTTGAGTTCCGCAAGCTCACGCTCAGGGCCGCGATCAGGCCGGCTTGCCGGTGGGTGACGACCGGCCGGTGACACGACGGGAACCGGGAGGGGGCTCGTTGAAGACCGCCCAGAAAATGCCGAGTTCGCGCACTGCGTTGACGAAGCCCGTGAGATCGCCGGGTTTTATGACGTAGGCGTTCGCCTTGAATTTATACGCGCGCGCGAGGTCGTCCTTGCGTTGAGATGCGGTGAGCACGACGACGGGGATCGATTGAAGCACCGGGTCATTTTTGATGTGTTTGAGCAGTTCGAGCCCCTCGAGGCCGGGCAAGGTGAGGTCGAGGAGGACGACCGACGGATTGCCGATGGAGCGTTTGGCGTAGGCGCCCTGCCGAAGCAGATAATCGAGGGCATGTTTGCCGTCGCCCACCGTCACCACTTCATTGGCCAGGGGAGTCTGGGCGAATGCGCGGAGGGCGAGCGCGACATCGTCGGGGTTGTCTTCAACGAGTAGGATTGGCTTGGGCATGGGGTAAATGAATCCTCTCCGTGGAATGCGCCTGGGCTCGTGCGGGACAGACACTTGGGTGGAGCCCTGGTTGTTCTTTCCGGCGGGTTTCCGGGGTTTATTAAGGTTTTTTTACATCGGCGGAGTGGTTGCGACGGGGCGCGGTCCTGCCGTCGGGCCCCTCGTTCAGGCGGGGGTATTCCTGCGCGTCGGGATGCCGGCGAGGGCTTCGGTCAGCGCGGGAAGATTGAGGGGCTTGGTGAGGAAATCATCCATGCCCAGGGCAAGGCAGCGTTCCCGTTCGCCTTTGAGCGCATGGGCGGTCAGCGCGATGATGTGGATGCGCGGATTAACCGTAGTTGAAGACCGGATACGGACGACGGTTTCGTAGCCATCCATCACGGGCATCTCAAGGTCCATGAGAATGGCGTCGAACGGCTCGCGCTCCAGCAGGGCGAGGGCCTGGGCGCCGTCACCAACCAGGCGGGGGTGGTGTCCGAGCCTCAGCAGGAAGGCACGGATGACGGCCTGGTTGACGGGATTGTCTTCGCAGACGAGCAGGCGCAGGGACGGCGTGGGCGACGAGGCGGAGGCGGTCGCATGCGGAGGCGCGGCGACGGCCGGCGACGACAGGCGGACCCGCACGGCGGCGGTGAACACGGAGCCTTTTCCCGGTTTGCTGGAAAAGGTGAGGGAGCCGTTCATCAATTCGCACAGCCGGCGGCTGATGGACAGGCCGAGCCCGGTGCCTCCGAAGCGACGGGTGGTGGAGGCGTCGGCCTGGTTGAACGGCGTGAAGATGCGCGGCTGCTGATCTTCGGCGATGCCGATTCCCGTGTCGGCCACCTTAAAAACGAGGAGGTCGGGACCGGGTCTTTCCACGTCGAGGGTCACACCGCCGGTCTCGGTGAATTTAACGGCGTTGCCGAGCAGGTTGGTGAGAATCTGGTTGAGGCGGACCGGGTCGCTGATCACGACGGCGGGGACATCGCTGGCGATGCGGGTGTGGAGGGAGATGTTTTTTTCGTGTGCAACCGGCACAAGCAGCCGGGTCGCATGGTCGACGATCATGGTGATGTCGCAGGGCACCTGCTCGATCTCGAGCTGATCGGCGGCGATTTTCGAATAGTCCAGGACATCGTTGATGATCACGAGGAGTGAACGGCTGCTCTGGTCGATGAGGTTCAGGTAGTCGCGTTGCTCGGTGGTGAGCGACGTGTCTTTGAGCAGCTGGGTGAACCCGACAACGCCATTCATGGGCGTGCGGATTTCGTGGCTCATCGTGGCGAGGAAGCGGGACTGCGCGTTGCCGGCGGCCTCGGCGGCGTCCTTGGCAAGGCGGAGCTGACGCTCGGTTTCCTTGCGGCGGCTGATATCGCGCAGGACCATGATGCGGGCGTGGGTGCGGTGATCACCGGAGGAGTTTACGCCGAACAACGAGACTTCGAAGGTCTCCATGCCCCGGGAGACTTCGGTGCGTTGATTTTCGAGCCGGGCGGGGATTGCGGCGAGGTCGGGCCAGCCGGTCAGGAGCTCTCCAATGGACCGGCCCAGGGTCCGTCCGGGAGGAAACCCCAGGGTGGTGGCGGCGGCCTGGTTGTAGTCGACGACGCGGTTTTCATCATCGAGGACGACGATGCGATCCTCGAGCTGTTCGATCAACGCGGCGCGCGCGACGGGCGCGAGGTCGAGCATGCGATGGCGGAGCAACGCCAGGGCCATGAGGGTGCTCGTGAGCGGGAAAAGGATCGGCGTGTAATTGAGGCCCGCCGGCGTGGTCAGGCCGAAGTGGTGGGCGATGTCCGCCCCGCAACCGATCAGGCCGGCGGCGAGGAAGAGCAGCCGGCCGCGCCATTCGCGGGGGGTCTGGTGCTTGCGCGGGGCGACGAGCACGAACGAGGTGGTCCACATCACGTAGGTGTAGCCGTAATACACGAGGCCCCAGGGACCGAGGCCGTTGCGCAGAACGGCCAGCGGTCCGGTTTCGTCGACGTGAAAGGAGTGCCGGAGGAGCGGGTTTTGTCCCGGGCCGGGAAACCAGACCAGGAGGAGGGAGACCACCGGCACGATGAGGACGCCGGCGAGGGTCCAGCCGCGCAGCAACGCACGCCCCTGGGTCATGCGATGAACGGTTTCGAGCCAGGCCGGGGCGTAGAAACAAAGGAACGAGCAGCGGATCTGGAAGAGCAGCAGTTTGTCGTCGAACGACGGGGCGAGCAGTTCAAGCGCGTAGCCGAGGGCCCACAGGGAGTTGAGGAGCAAGGCCAGGCTGAACGGGCCGGCGGTCGAGGTGCGCAAGCGACCCCGGACGAGGAACAGCATCACCAGCTCGAAGACGCTGGAGAGTAAAAAAGCTGTGATCTGCCACGGCACGATCTAGAAACGACCCGATCAGGCTGAGGGATCAA
>JAQSWS010000064.1 GCA_029266495.1 Rariglobus sp.
GGCGATGTCGGTGAGGGCAGGGAGGCTCTCGGTGGTGATTTCGGGCCAGATCTTGGCGACCTCGGCCTGGACGTCGGGCTTCATTTCCAAATCATCGATGCGGACGCGGCCGGCATCATCGAAGGTGAGACCGGTGCCGCCATACATCTGGGTGCGGAAGAGGCGGTCGATCTGCTCGATGCAGCCCTCGTGCGTGCCCTTGGCCTTCATGATCTTGTAGAGGATCGAGATGTAGAGGGGGACGACCGGAATGGCCGAGCTGGCCTGGGTGACGAGCGCTTTGTTGACGGAGATGAAGGCGCGTCCGTAGCCGTTGATGCGAAGGGTGGCGTTGATGGACTTGCCGGCGCGTTCGAGGTCGTTTTTGGCGAGGCCGATGGTGCCGTTTTTGTAGATGGGCCAGGTGAGCTCGGGCCCGATGTAGGAGTAGGCGACGGAGGTGGCGCCGGGGGCGATGAGTTTGGCCTCGTCGAGGGCGTTGATCCACATCTCCCAGTCTTCGCCACCCATGACGGCCGCGGTGTCGGCGATCTCGGCCTCGTTGGCAGGCTCGATCGTGATGTTGGAGACGACGCCTTTGTCGGTGTCGACGGTCTTGTTGGTGTAGGGCTGGCCGACGGGCTTGAGGGTGGACTTGTGGACGACCCCGGTCTTGGGATGCGTGCGGCGGGGCGAGGCGAGGGAGTAGACGATGAGGTCAACCTGGCCGAGGTCGCGTTTGATGGCGGCGAGGACGTCGGCCTTGAGCTGGTCGGAGAAGGCGTCGCCGTTGAAATTTTTCGCGTAGAGACCGGCTTTTTTGGCGGCGGCGGTGAAGGCGGCGGTGTTATACCAGCCGGGGGTGGCGGTCTTGTCGGGTTCGGAGGGGCGCTCGAAAAAGACACCGATCGTGGCGGCGCCGGAGCCGAAGGCGGCGGAGATGCGGGAGGCGAGTCCGTAGCCGGTGGAGGAGCCGATCACGAGGACCTTCTTGGGGCCGTTGGTGACGGGGCCTTTGGCTTTTACGTAGTCAATCCACTCCTGGACGTGCGCGGCGCAGCCGGCGGGATGGGCGGTGACACAGACAAATCCACGGACTTTGGGTTTGATGACCATATGAATAGAAAAGGGGAGGTTTCGGGGTCGCGGGGTGGGGGGCAAGACTGAAGACAGGCCGGCGGAGGGACGGAAACCGGAAGGACGGGCGGCGGTTAGAGAAGACCGAAGTCATCCCGCTTGCTATCCAAGGGCGCGGGCGGCGAGTTTTTCTCCTGCGGCAAGGCAGTTGGGCACCGAGATGCCGTCGCGAACGTGACCTCCGACGAGCAACCCGGGATGAGCGGTTTCGGTGCGGGCGATGAGGTCGAGGAAGCGTTCGTAGCCGAGGTTGTATTGGGGGATCGCGCGGGGCCAGACGGTGCGACGGACAAAGACCGGATCGCCGCTTACGCCAAGGAGTTCAGCGAGATCGTTGCGGACCCGCGTGAGCAACGGGTCGTCCTCCAGGTGTGCAAGCTCGGGACGGAGGGCGCCGCCGGTCATCACGGTGAGGGCAACATGACCGGCGGGGGCACGACCGGGGAAGAGCGTGGAGTTGAACAACACACCGAGCGGGACGCGGTTCTCGGCCGGCGGGACGAGCATGCCGAAGCCGTCGAGGGGATGGCGGACTTGGTCGCGTTTATAGCCGAGGAAGAGCGAGGAAACGGGCGGATAGTTGATCTCGGCAAGGTCGGCGAGAGGTCGTTCGCCCATGGTGCCGATGGGCAGCGCGGCGAGCGCGGCGGCGGGTAGTGCGAGGATGACGGCGGAGAAGAACTCGGTTTGCGGCGCGAGGCCGCCGTCGGAACGGCTCCAGCGGATTTTCCACGGGTTGCCGGGAGTGAGGTCGGCGATGCGGGCGTTGAATTCGACGCTACCGGCCGGCAGGTGGGCGGCGAGGGCGTGCGGGAGGGCTTCAAGACCGTCGGTGAAGCTAAAGATGGAGGGTGGGCCGGAGGGTTCGCCGCGGGCGCGTTTGGCCTTGGCGGAAGCGAGTTGGGCGCGAATCAACGAGCCATGACGGCGCTCGGCTTCCCAAAGTGTGGGAAAACTGTGGCGGGCCGAAAGTTTTTGGGCATCGCCGGCATACACGCCCGAAACGAAGGGCCGGAGGCCATAGTCAACCACTTCGCGGCCGAAGTGGCTGGCGATGAAGTCGGCGAGGCAGACATCCGTGGTGCGGTTGCGCGGGCGTGCGAGCAAGTCGCCGAAGAGGCGGAGTTTTGCGGAGAAGGTGAAAAGGGGGGATTTGAGAAAGGCCGGAGGGGATGCGGGCGCGGGGACGGGGCAGCCGCGGCGGAGGATGTAGCGGTTTTTCGCCGCGGGGGACGCGGTGAGCGGCGAAAGGTTCAATTCCTCGAGGAGTGCGGCGACGGCGGGGGTGAGTTGGAGGGAGTTGGGGCCGGTCTCGATCAGCCAGCCGTCGTCGTGACGTTCGGTGCGGACATTACCGCCGGGGCGGGCTGAGGACTCGAACAGGCGGAAGGCGCGGCCCTGGCGGGCGAGACGGTGCGCGGCGGCGAGGCCGGTGATGCCGCCGCCGATAATCGCAATGGGGAGTGGTGAGGAGTTGCCCACGGAACACACGGAATACACGGAAATCGACAAAGGGGCTAACCGGCTTTTGTGATTTTTAATGCGGATTTCGTGGACTCAAATCCGATCACTTCCACGTGGTGACGGTGTCGACCAGGGCTTGCATGCACTCGATCTTCGCCTGCGGGGTGATGCCATGGCCGAGGTTGAACACGTGGCCGGCGGTGCCGCGCATGGATTCAAGCAGGCGGCCGGCTTCACGGGCGACGATCTCCGGCGTGGTTTGCATGAGCACGGGGTCGAGGTTGCCTTGGACGGCGACATTGGAGGGAAGGGTGCGGCGGACGATCGCCAGGTCGTTGGTCCAGTCGACGCTGATGGCGCGCACGCCGGAAAACGCCTGGTCGGTGAGGTGCGGCGCGGTGCCTTTGGCGTAGAGAATAACCGGGAAGTCGGCGGGCAGGGCGGCGACGATGCGGCGTATCCATTTTAAGGATGCGGCTTCGTAGTCGGGCCCGGCGACGAGACCGCCCCAGGAGTCGAAGATCTGAATGGCGTCGGCGCCGGCGGCGATCTGCATCTGGAAATACGCGATCAGTGCCCCGGTGAGTTTTTCGAGGAGGGCGTCGAAGGTGGCGCGGTCGGTGTAGAAGAGAAGTTTGACGCGCTCGAAGTCGTCGGAACTGCCGCCTTCAACCATGTAGGTGGCGAGCGTCCAGGGGGAGCCGCCGAAGCCGAGGAGCATTTTTGAGCCGGCGAGTTCCTTTTTGAGGAGCGCCAGGGTGTCGGCGACGTAGGTGAGTTTTTCAGGAACGGCGGAGACCGGGGCGAGGGCGTCGATGTCGGCGCGCTTGGAAATACGGCGGTCCATGGCGATGCCGCCGCCGTCGCGGAAGGAGTAGGGCTGGCCGAGGGCTTCGGGAATGACGAGGATGTCAGAAAACAGAATGGCGGCGTCGAGTCCCGGGAAACGGAGGAGGGGCTGGAGGGTGACCTCCGCGGCGAGCGCAGGGGTCTGCACCATGTGCACGAAGGAGGACCGGGCCTTGAGTGCGCGGTATTCGGGGAGGTAGCGACCGGCCTGGCGCATGACCCAGAGAGGGGGACGATCAAGCGGCTGGCAGGCGAGGGCGGAGAGGAAACGGGTGCGGCTGGTCATTGAAGAAGGGTTGGCCACAAAAGGCACAAAACACACAAAATCGGGAATTCTGCTTTTGTGACTTCTGTGCCTTTTGTGGCTATAAATTGGCCCAGTCTTGTGGTTTGAGGAACACGTCGTGCAGACGGGCTTCCTCGGTGCCGGGTTCGGGGGCGTAGTTGTATTTAAAGGTCACGAGCGGGGGGAGGCTCATGAGGATCGACTCGGTGCGTCCGCCGCTTTGAAGGCCGAAGTGCGTGCCACGGTCCCAGACGAGGTTGAACTCTACGTAACGGCCGCGTCGATACAGCTGCCAGTCGCGTTCGCGTTCGTTGTAGGGCGTGGCTTTGCGCTTTTGGACGACGGGCACATAGGCGGGGAGGTAAGCGTCGCCCACCGCCCGCATAGTCGCGAAGCTGCGCTCGAAGCCCAACGCATTAAAATCGTCAAAGAAGAGACCGCCGATGCCACGCGGCTCGACGCGGTGCTTCAGGTAGAAGTAGTCGTCGCACCATTTTTTCCACTTCGGGTAGAGGTCGGCACCGAACGGGGCGACGGCGTCGCGGGCGGTGCGGTGCCAGTGGACGCAGTCTTCTTCGAAACCGTAATAGGGCGTGAGATCGAAGCCGCCGCCGAACCACCAGACCGGCGCGGACGCGCCGGAATGACCAATGTCCAATGACGAATGACCAATGGGGGTGGAGCTGTTGGTTGTTTGCGTGGTATCCCCGGCGATGAAGAAGCGGACGTTGGCGTGGCTGGTGGGGACGTAGGGGTTGAGCGGGTGGATGACGAGGGAGACGCCCAAGGCTTGCCAGGGTTTGCCGGCGAGCTCGGGGCGGTGGGCGGTGGCCGAGGGTGGCAGCTGCGTGCCGAAAACATGGGAGAAACCGACGCCGGCTTTTTCGAAAACGGCTCCGTCGGTGAGCACGCGGGAGCGGCCTCCACCGCCTTCGGCGCGAGTCCAGTTGTCCTCCACGAACGTGGCCGTGCCATCCTCGGCTTCGAGGGCGCGGCAGATGCGGTCCTGCAGATCCAGGAGGTAGGCTTTGACTGCGGCGACGTCGGGTGAGGTGGACATGACGAAATGGGAGGAGATTCAGGGAGAACGAGAACGACTATGAGAACGAGAACGATTTTGGCCGGCGGGGGGCTTGACGACTTTGCTACAGTTCGCGTTCGACAGCGGGCGAGGCCTGATGGCTTTATGTCCGCTTTCGTCTTTTCAACCGCATGAACTCAACCGCCCTGGCCACCATTGCAGCGACCGGATTTTTCGTGGCATTTTTCCATGCGGCGATTCCGACGCACTGGCTGCCATTCGTGCTGGTCGCGCGTGCGCGCAGCTGGAACCGGGCGAAGGCGTTGGGGGTGGTGGTTTTTGCCGGCTTGGGGCATCTGGCGCTGATGAGCCTGCTGGGGCTGGCGATCGCGTGGTTCGGCTTCGAGCTGGACGAGCATTTCGGCCATGCGTTCACGCAGGTCGCGGGCGCGGCGCTGCTGGCGGTGGGCCTTTTCTATTTTTGGCGGCAATGGCGTGGCAAGGGCATCCTGCATCATCACACGATGGGCGGGCATCATGAACCGAGTTCGCATTGCGGTCACGAGCCCGGCCACAGTCACCTTGAGGCCGAGCTGGAGGGAAGTGCGCTGGTCTCGGATCGCAAGGGCGACTGGGTGGCGATCAGCGGGTTGTTCATCATGGTGACGCTGTCACCGTGCGAGGGCTTCCTACCCATTTACCTCTCCGGTGTGAAGTTTGGCTGGCAGGGCTTTTTTGTGCTGAGCGGCACGCTCGCGGTGGGAACCCTGGGCGGCATGTTGCTGTTCACCTGGCTGACGTTGATCGGCCTGCGAAAGGTCGAGCTCAAGCGGATCGAGCGTTGGGAGTCCGGCCTGCTCGGGCTGGTGTTCACGGTGCTCGGTGCGCTTATGCTCACGCTGGAACATGCACATTGAGCCGGGCCAGCCCGACTACTTCTGGCGAGGCAGCGTGAATTTCACCGAAGGAACGTCGGCGGGCGGAGCCTCCACCGGCGAGGTGGAACCGGCGGATGCGGACGAGATCGGCGAAGCGGTGTAACCTTGAAAAACCGACGTGGCGGGGACGAGCGGGAAGGTCTGTTCAACCAACGCGGCGATGCGCAGGTCACGGCCCTTTGAAGTCGGGCTGCCCATGGTGACCACGATGATGCGCTTGTCGCCTCGTTGTGCGGTGGCGGCGAGGCAGAAGCCGGCGCCGCGGGTATAGCCGGTCTTGAGGCCGTCGAGGCCTTCGACTTTGCCGAGCAGTTTGTTGTGGTTGAGCATGTGCAGCGGTTCGGCGCGCGCTCCGGCGCCGAAGGGCCGCGTGCGGGTGGAGGCGTAGCGAAGGACGTCGGTGTGCAGGACGAGTTCGCGGGAGAGGATCGCGAGATCACGCGGGGTGGTGAGGTCACCGTCGGCGATATTCTTCGAGCCGGGTGGCAGGCCGTGGGGGGAGCGGAAGGTGGTGTTGCGCATGCCGAGGGACTGGGCGCGGGCATTCATCAATGCGACGAAGGCCGTGCGATCGGAGGCCGCGGCATGGGAGAGGGCCTGGGCGGCGTCGTTGGCGGACTCGACCATGAGGGCGTAGAGCAATTCCTCCACGGAGAAGGTTTCGCCGGCGGCGAGATTGACCTGGGTGCCGCCCATCGACTGATCGAGGGCGGTGGCGGTGACCGGCGTGGCGAGGGTGAGGCGGCGGGCGGCAATCGCGTCGTGGACGACGAGGAAGGTCATCAGCTTCGTCACGCTGGCGGGCGGGGAGATGAAGTCGGCGTTGTCCTCGAACAGGGGTTTTCCGGTGGCGGCATCAATGACGATGGCGCCCTTGTATTCGGCCATGGCCGGGGTGACGGCCCAGGCGGAGGTCGCGATGAGCAAGCCGATGCTGAAAACGTGAAGACGACGGAGGCGGGCGAAAATCATGCCCGCAAAGGAGAGGGGGTTTTGTTGCGGACGGGCGAGCAAGAAACTTTGGGAAAAAGTTAAACCCGGAATCGGGGTTAATGGGTAGGGCGGGGCTCGGACTGACCGAGGCGGGGAGCGGAGTCCCGCCCTGCCTGTCGGGCTCTACGTGGTCGGGCGTGTTTGCTCGATGGGGAGCTCGTGGAGCTTGAGCTCGGGATTCTTCTCCATGAAGTAGCGCATGTCTTTGAGCGATGGATGCGGCTCAAGCCAGCGGAGGAGCGTCCAGGGCGTGGGTTCAAGGCGCGATTCGGCGTTGTATTCGGCTTTGAGGCGGTATTGCACGACCTCAAACTGGAGGACGCCGACCGCGGCGAGGAGTGTGGAACCGGGCGGGGCGTTGCGGGGCTGGAAGGATTGCACGACGCCCTCCTGCAGGAGCTGCTCGAGGCCGGCGCGGTATTTCTTCGAATCGCCGGAGTTGGGATTCGAGATGTAGGTGAACACTTCGGAGGGAAAGCGCGGGATCTCGTCGTAGACGATGGTGCGATCCTCGGTGAGCGTGTCACCTATGCCGAAGGCGTCGTGGCCGACGAGGCCGATCACGTCGCCCGGCCAGGCCACGTCGACGGTTTCGCGTTCCTGCCCGAAGAGGCGGTGCGAGGAGGAGAGGCGCACGGTGCGACCGGTGCGCTGGTGGACGACATTCATGTCGCGGGTGAACTTGCCGGAGCAGACGCGCACGAAGGCGATGCGGTCCCGGTGTTTCGGGTCCATGTTGGCCTGGATCTTGAAAACGAAGGCCGAGAATTTTTCGTGGGTGACGGGGATCTCGCGGGCGGCGGTCGGCGCGGGGGCACCGGGCACGCTCATGCTGACGGAGCGGCGGGTGGTGGGGGGGATGGAGTTTTTCAGGAAGCCTTCGAGAAGGATCTGAATGCCGAAATTGTTCACCGCGGAACCGAAGAAGACGGGCGTTTGTTTGCCGGCCTGGACATCGGCCAGGTTGAAGGGCGCGCTGGCGCCATCGAGGATCTCGATCTGCTCGGTGACCTGGTCGAAGGTGTAGTCGTCGAGTTTGTCGCGCACGACGGGGTCGGTGAGACCGGTGACGTTGACGGGGGCGCGATAGGCGCCGTGGGGCGTGCGTTCGAAGAGATGCACCTCCTTGGAACGACGGTCGTAGACTCCGCGGAAACCGGGTCCGTTGCCGAGGGGCCAGGTGACGGGGCAAGGTGTGAGGCCGAGCACGCGTTCCAACTCATCGAGCAGATCGATGGGGTTGAGCGTGGGGCGGTCGCACTTGTTCATGAAGGTGAACACGGGAACGCCACGGCGTTTGCAGACTTCGAAGAGCTTGCGGGTCTGCGGCTCGATGCCCTTGGCGGCGTCGATCACCATGAGGGCGGCGTCGACGGCGGTGAGCACGCGGTAGGTATCCTCGGAGAAGTCTTTGTGGCCGGGGGTGTCGAGGAGGTTGACCGCGTAGCCTTGGTAATCGAATTGAAGGACGGTCGACGAGATCGAGATGCCTCGCTGCTTCTCCAGCTCCATCCAGTCGGAGGTGGTGGCGCGCTGGCTTTTGCGGGCGGTGACGGTGCCGGCGAGGTGAATGGCATTGCCGTAGAGAAGGAATTTCTCGGTCAGCGTGGTTTTGCCGGCATCGGGGTGCGAGATGATCGCGAAGGTGCGGCGGCGGGCGATTTCCTGGGCGGGCGTCATGGCGAAACCCTCAACGCAACAGGCGGCGGGCGGGGAGGGGAAGCATTATTTGGCGAGTCATGTGTGTCTGGATACAGGACTTAGGCGGTCACCGGATAAATTTTAACAAACTTATGCAACTTGGAGGGTGGAAATGGGTCCGTCGCAACACATCGTCATTAACGATCTCAACCCCTACATCCCCATGTTGATCGCGCTATTGATTGTTTCCTCTCTTTACCTCGCCGGCCTGCTGGTGCTTGCGAAAGCGGTGCGGCGCGCCCCCGAAGGCTTTGAGGACGAAGAGGGCTTCCACGAGGGCCGCTGCGTTGCAATAGATGATGCCGCGCATTGAGCGGCGGTTTCGCGCGCGCATCGCGGCGCGTGCGTTTACGTTGCTGTTCACGTCGTCTGAGTGAACGAGGTCCGCGGATTTTTTCCTTGGGTGCAACAGTTTGGGCGAAACGCGCCGATGAGACGCGTTCAACCTCGTCTTAACGTCATGTTCACCTGCATCGCATCCGTTGGAATCATTTATCTGGCCGGTTTTGCGCTGATGGCGCATGCGGTCAAATCCTCGCCCGAGGGCTTCGAGGACGAGCGCGGTTTTAGCAAGGGGCGTCCTCCGCTGAAAGAGGATCCCAAGACATCCCGCTGACGCGGGCGAACGAGCCGAGTTTGAGCTTCTCCTCGGGGCCATGGGCGTGATGATGACCGGATGTCTTCGCCTGTTCCTTCGCTGAAACTCAAAGCCAACGCCAAGTCGCGTGTTCTCTCCGGCCACCCTTGGGTGTTTGCCAACGAGGTGGAGGCGTTGCTTCCCGACGGGAACGACGGCGGCGTGGTCGAATGCCGTGATCGCGCGGGGCGTTTTCTCGGCAGCGGCATCTACAATTCCAAGTCGCAGATCGTCTGGCGCCGGTTGAGCACGCAGCGCGTGACGCTCGATGAGGCTTATTTGCGCGGGGCGTTGACCAAGGCAATCGCCCGCCGCGATGCACAGGCGACCCATCGCCGCCTTGTGTGGTCGGAGTCGGACGACCTGCCGGGCGTGGTGGTTGATCAATTTGGCGATACCTTGGTCCTGCAGGTGCAGACGCTGGCGATGGACCAGCGCACGCAGCTCATCAGCGATCTGCTGGCGGAGCTCGTTTCGCCGGCGGAGATCATCGTCCGCAACGACGCCCACATTCGCAAACTCGAGGGCCTGCCGCTCGGCGTGCATACGCGCAGCGGCAAGGCCTGGGCGCCGCGGTGGCAAAAAATCGACGGTTTCGATTACTGGCTCGATCTGCAAAGCGGACAGAAGACGGGATTTTATCTGGATCAACGCGAACAGCACGCGGTGCTGGCGAAGCAGTGTGCGGGAAAGCGCGTGCTTGATGCCTTCTGCAATCAGGGCCCGTTTGCGCTTCACGCGGCGCGCGCGGGGGCGAAGGAAGTGCTCGGTCTCGACAGTGCGGCGGACGCGATCGACCAGGCGCGCAAAAACGCTGAGCGCAACGGCGTGAACGCCTCGTTCGCCGTTGCCAACGTGTTCGACTGGTTCAACGACCCGGCCCGGCATGGCGAGCCCTTGTGGGACGTGATCGTGCTCGATCCACCGCCTTTCGCGAAATCGAAGAGTGCGCTCGAAGGCGCGCTGCGCGGTTACAAGGAGATCAACCTGCGGGCGATGCAGAGTCTTGTTCCCGGCGGCGTGCTGGCGACCTATACCTGTTCTCATCACATGCAGGATGCGGAGCTGCGCGGAGTGCTCGCCGAGGCGGCGACCGACGCAAAGCGCAAGGTGCGCGTGGTGGAGTTCTGCCACCAGCCGGCCGATCATCCCGTGCTCGTGACGATGCCGGAGAGCGAATACCTCCGCGGATATATCGTGCGCGTTGAGTAAGGCGGAGACTCCTAGTAGCCGCGGGAACTCCAGGTCCCAACCGCTGAATCCCAAATTTTTCGGGTCCTGCTGTTTTTAGGATTTAGCCGTTTGGGATTTAGGATTTCGTCTGCGCATGGCCTGGAGCACCCTTCATTGGAAAAGCGACGTCATCGGCAAGCAGACCACCGCGCAGGTGCTGCTGCCCGAAACCGGCAAGGGGCCGTTCGCGGTCTTTTATCTGCTGCACGGGCTGAGCGACGATTCGAGCCTGTGGCTGCGTCGCTCACGCATCGAATGGTATGTGCGCGAGCTGCCGCTGATCGTGGTGATGCCCGATGGCTACCGGAGTTTTTATACGAAACCCGTCACGGGACCGGATTTCGCGCAGCACATCGGCGTGGAGCTGTCGACGTTCATCGAGCGGAATTTCCAGGCGCGACCTGAAAGGGCGGCGCGAGCGATCGGCGGCTTGTCGATGGGTGGTTACGGGGCGTTGCGCATCGGGCTGGGTTATGCCGACCGCTTTTGTTCGGTTAACAGCCATTCCGGCGCGGTCGGGTGGGGGAACTTCGACTATAAAACCGGGCCGGCCGCCCCCGCTTCGCTCAACGGGCGCGGTCCGGAGTTCATGAAGGAACTGGCCGGTATTTTCGGAGACGATCCCCGGGGAACCGAGCATGACCTGGGCATGCTTGCCCGGCGTGCGCTGGCGGCGGGGAACCTGCCGGAGTTGCTGCTCGACTGCGGCAGCGAGGATTTTCTGGTCGAGGACAACCGGACGTTCGACGCCGAACTCACGATGGCGAAGATCCCTCACATTTACCGTGAGTTTCCGGGAAGCCACTCGTGGGATTACTGGGATTTGCACATTCAGGAAGCGCTCGCATTCCATGCGCGCAACCTGCGCCTGCCGGGCTTCACGAGCTGACCGGGCTTTCCTGCCGCTGGCGAAATCCACAGCGGAAGAATCTCTACGTAAAAGCCGGCTCGATGGTCATCCTCAGGCGATGACGGGGCCCGTCATTATTTTCCGCGGAGGAAGAGGTCTTCGACTTTTTTGCGCGCCCACGGGGTTTTGCGCAGAAAGGTGAGGCTGGATTTCACGCTGGGATCGTGGGTGAAGCAGCGGATTTCAATCATCCGCCCGAGTTCGTCCCAACCATGGCGCGCGACCAGTTCGGTGACGATTGTCTCGAGCGTGATGCCGTGGAGGGGATTGTTGGGCTGCGCCATGGGTGGAGGCAAAGCGGAGCGCTTTCCGCGGGCAAGGGTGTTCTGGACAGCCGGCGGGGCCGGAGCGGATTACTTGCGCGTGAAGTCGACCACCTTGATGTCTTCGCCGGGCTTTTGCTCGGTGAGAATTTCAAACCGGCTCGTGCCGCGGCGGAAACTGCCGCCGCCCACGCTGTCGTAGATTTCCAGGTAAATTTTTCCGGTGGTGCGGTAACGATTGGACCAGCCGGGGACGGGTTCGGTCTCGTCGATCGCGATGTCGGAGTCGGTCACGCTGATGGCGTTCGAGCCGGTGCGGTATTCGTATTTGTAGTAGCGGCGGGCGTGGGCCTTGGCGGCTTCCTGGTGGGCTTTGCGCGGATCGGCCGGTGTGGCGACGGGAGCCACGGGAGCAGGCGGGGGCGGGGGAGGCGGGGGAATGACGAGGGTGTCGGACGGCGGCGGCACGGGTGCGGAGGGCTCGGGCACGGGCGTCGTTTGCACGAGATCGGCGGAGGAACGGGGGTTGTCGGCCTGGATTTTTTCCGCGTAAGGCGGGGGAATCAGCGTGAGGGGAATGAGCAGGGCCTTGCCGTTGGCAACAACCAGGACCTTGGCGGACCGGACGTCGTAGGAGCGGATGACGACGTTTTTGAGGGTGCGCCCGTCAAGCAGCTGGAGGCGGGCGATCGGCGTCACGGCGGGTTCCGCGCAAGCGAGTGTGGCGACAGCAAGAAGGAGGAGGAGCAGCGGAGTTTTCATGGGCCGGCGGGGGTTAATAAATGGGACTTCCGGGAAGGGGACGAGTGCCGGATGCCGCCTGTTCAAGAAACGCCGTGATGCAATCTTTGCAAATGCAGGCGGTGCCTCGCTGAGCGGCGGGCACCCGGGCAAGCAGCGTGGTCGGCACGGTCGCGTCGAAGCACCAGCAGCGGCCTGTTTTGGCGCCCGCGCCGCACGCGTTGGGGCGTTGGCAGAGGGGGCAGGTGGAGGCGCAGTCAGTTGGAGCGGGCATAATTGGCGGCGAGCAAAACCGTGTTGGCGTGAAGGCGGGCGGTGTGCACGCGGTCCCGGTTGTAACCGCCTCCGTAGAGGATCACGAGCGGAACGTGACGGCGGGTCGCGACCTCAAGGACGTGCAGATCGCGGGCGGTCATGTCGGCATCGGTGAGGCGCATCTGCCCAAAGCGGTCGTGTTCGTGCGGATCGGCGCCGGCGATCCAGAACACCAGATCGGGGGCGAAATCATCAAGGGCGGGCAGGAGCGTGGCTTCCAGCTGCTCGAGGTAATCGGAGCCGTGGACATATCGGGGGAGCTCGACGTCGAGACGCCCCGGGGTTTTGTGGGCGGGATAGTTTTTGCCGACGTGAATGGAGTAGGTGAACACGCGATCGTCGCCGGCGAAGATGCCATGCGTGCCATTGCCCTGGTGGGCGTCTGTATCGATTACGGCGATACGCACGGCGGGGCGGGAGGCGTGATGCTCGCGGATGGCGACGGCCACGTCATTGAGGACGCAGTAGCCGAGTCCGCGGTCGGAGAAGGCGTGGTGAGTGCCGCCGGCGAGGTTGCAGGCGATGCCATCGGCGAGGGCGGCGTGCATGGCGGCGAGCGTGCCGGCGACTTCGAGGCGGGAGCGGGTGAGCAGGGCTTCGCCGGCGGGCAGGCCGAGTTTAACCGCTTCGGCGGGGTCGAGCGCGCCGGTGCGGATACGATGCAGGTAGCCGGCGGTGTGCACGCGCAGCAGGACGGATTCGGGTGCGGCTTCGACCGGATGAATGGACAGGTGAGGCGGAGCGGAGGTGCGGATCATCGCCTCGGAGCGCCAGAATTTATCCATCGGGAACGGGTGCTCCTCGGGGAGCGGGAACGTGTAGTCGGGGTGATAAAAGCAGCGCATGGCGGGCGATGGATTTGCCGGAGGAGTTTGTGTTGGTGCGCAAAGGTGGCCATCAGTAATGACAACATATGAAACCCAACCTTGGTCTCTCCTCCAAAGCTCGCGAAACCGTGCTATCCCTGCTCGACCGCCTTCTCGCGGATGAGCATGTCCTCTACGTCAAGACGCGCAATTTTCATTGGAACGTCACCGGTCTGCATTTTGGGCCGCTGCATACGCTGTTCGAAAAACAATACGGTGAACTGGCCGAGGCGATCGATGAAATCGCCGAGCGCATCCGGAGCCTGGGAGGCGTTGCACCCGGTTCGATGAAGGAGTTTTTAAAGCTTTCCCGCATCGACGAGCAACCAGGCGGCCAGCTTGAGGCGGAAAAGATGATTGCCGCGCTGTTGTCCGATCATGAGTCCGTGATCCGCTCCCTGCGCTCCGATATCGAGCAGACCGGAAAGGCGGGTGATGCCGGAACCAACGATTTTCTCACCGGCCTCCTCGAAGATCACGAGAAGACCGCGTGGATGTTGCGTGCGCATTTGAGCTAGTGTGTGTCTGGCGGGCGGTGCTTCGCCTGGTTCTACTTCGTTAGCTGCCGGACGGTCGCGGGCGTGGACGAGCCACGCCCCTACAAAACAGGCATTCTTTGCAGGGGTGCACCTCGTGTGCGCCCGGGTTCGAACTCGGCTTAACACAGTGGAATTAGGGTGTTCTTGGACAGTGCCTGGGTATTCGCATCTGTGAAACCGCGCGTAATGCCGGATGTAAAATAAATGTTAAGCGAGTAGCGTGTGGCCCGACCTACACATGATAATTTGCGACATCAAGGATCAGGCCGGGGATGGCGGTTTGCGGCGGGTGCTGGCGGTGATCGCCGGGCGGGAGGAGCAGGCGGCGGAGATCGCGGCTCAATTTGCAAAGCAGGGCGAGGTGGTGGAGGCGGTCTGGTATTCCGATTCGCGCCAGTTGCTGGCCGAAAACGAGACGCGGCGCTTCGAGGCCGTGATCTTGTTTCAATCGGGAGATGAGGCGGCAACGGACGCCGACGAATCGGCTTTGCGCAGTGCGATGACGGACACTCCGCTTTATCGAGTCGGATAGCCAGCCCGCGGAGGCGAGTTCCCCGCGGCACACGCGTGAGGCGGGTTTACTTGATCAAGTCGGGCGGGACGTTGGCGAGGGCTTCCTCTATGGTGGTGAGGCCCATCTTTACCTTGAGAATCGAATCCTGGTGGAGCGTCTTCATGCCGGTGCGCATGGCGATGCGTTTGAGCTCGGCCACCTCGACCTCCTTGTTGATCGCGTTGGTGAGCTCCTCGTTGTTGACCATGAGTTCATGGATGCCGACGCGACCCTTGTAGCCGAGGCCATTGCATACGGGGCAGCCGTGCGGGTTTGCCCTGAAAATCTGTCCGCTCCAGCCTATGGCCTCTTCGAGAATCTTTTTCTCGCGGCCTTCCGGCTCGTAGGGCTGTTTGCAGTTTTTGCAGACGCGGCGAAGGAGCCGCTGGGCGCACACGCAGACCAGCGAAGCGGAGATGTTGAAGGGCTCCACGCCCATCTCGCCAATGCGGGCGATGGTGGAGGGGGCATCGTTGGTGTGCAGGGTTGAGACCAGCAAGTGACCGGTGAGCGCGGCTTCAACGGCGATCTGGGCGGTTTCTTCATCACGGATTTCACCGACAAGGATAATGTCGGGGTCCATGCGAAGGTAGCAGCGAAGGGCGCGGGCGAAGGTGAGGCCGATCTGGCGGCTCATCTGCATCTGGTTGATGCCGGCGAGGGTGTATTCGATGGGGTCCTCGGCGGTCTGGATGTTTACGTCGGGCGTGTTCACCTCGCCCAAGGCGGAGTAGAGCGTCATCGATTTACCGGAGCCGGTCGGACCGCAGTGAAGGATCATCCCATAGGGCTGGCGGATGCACTCGCGATAACGCGCAAGGTTGTCCTCGGAGAAGCCCAGGGCGGGCAGGGGCAGTGTGCTCTTCGATTTGTCGAGGATGCGCATGACGACCTTTTCACCGTGGTTCATCGGGCCGGTGGCGACGCGCAGGTCGATATCGATGTTTTTCTTGGTGTATTTCTTGAAGACGATGCGGCCGTCCTGCGGCAGGCGGCGCTCGGAGATGTCGAGGTTGCACATGATCTTGATGCGCGTGACCAGGCTGTTGGCGACCTGGCGGGGGAGACGGAGTTTCTCCTGGCAAAGACCATCGATGCGATAGCGGATGATGAGTTCCTTTTCCTGGGGCTCGATGTGGATGTCGGATGCACCCGAGATATAGGCGTCCTCAATAATGCGATTCGTGAGCTGGATGACCGGGGCGGAATCTTCGCTCTCCAGATCCTCGGCTTTCACTTCCCCGCCTTCGCCGTTGTAGGCCGAGCTGATGACGTCGGCCACGCTGGAGATGTCCACGTCCCCGGTGCTGGCGACGGGATCGTTTTTGAAGTATTTTTTGACCAGGCTGTCGATGAATGGCGCGGAGGCGATGTGGATGTCGTCGATGACGAGCTCGGTGGCCTGCTGGAAGGACTCGCGGCGAGCGTAGTCCAGCGGGTTGGTCATGAGCACGCTGATCGAATTGGGCGACGTGCGCGCACAGGGGAAAATGTGTTCTCGACGGATGATCGCGTCACCGATGGCGGTGATGAGGTTTTCATCGACGGTGAGCTCCTCGATCTTCGTGACGAGCGGATGGCCGGTGAGACGGGAAATGAATTTGGCGGTGTCCTCGGGCTCCGGTTGGAACTTGGGGTCCATCATGCGCTGGATCAGCGCGGCGGAATACTCGGCGACCTCCTGGAGCAGCACGAGGTCCTGGTCGGTGAACTCGCCGTCGGTGCCGGCGGCGGGTTCCTTGTTGAGCACCTGGATGGAGCCGATGACGACGTTACCGGCCTTGAGCGGGACGGTGAGCATGGAGCGCACGTCGAAGCCGGTCGTCTGGGCCATCGACACCATCATGGGCGCCTGCGTCTGGGTGTTGCGGAAAAAGACCGGTTTTCCCTCGGCAATGACCTTGCCGACGATGCCCTTACCGGTGGGGAGCTTGAGCGTGAGGAGCTTGTCGGCGTTCTCCTTGAACTTGGCGGCCTTGGCCTCGTCTTTGCCCCAGAGCGTGGGGGAGTAATAAATGTGGCGGAAAACGATATCGTTCCCCTCGACGAGGTAGAGGGTCATCGATTGGGCCTGCAGCGCTTCCACGACCTTGGATGCGGTGAGCTCGATGACGGAGGCGACGTCCTCCCGGCTGGGGGTCGGCTTCGAGATGACCTTGATCAACAGGGAGCGGCGGAGGGTATTTGCTAGGGCGGATGTCGAGGCCATGATCAAAAGGGAAGGCGAAGGCGCGGAGTCTGGAATTGCCAGCGGGGAGGAAGAGCCGCAATGAGAATCAATGGCACTCGTTGGTGCCCGGATGCTATGTGGCTACGACTCAAAACCTGGTTGGGACGCGCCTCTTTTTTCCGGGTGGTATCCACCGGCGAGCAGGGAGAGCGGCTGGCGGCCTCCTTTCTCCAGCGGCAGGGTTATCTGGTGGTGACGCGCAACTGGCGCAGTCCGCGCGACCGGCGTGACGAGATCGACCTCATCTGCACGGACGGCGGCGTGCTGGTGTTTGTTGAAGTGAAGACGCGCGCCGCCCACGCCCTCGTGGCCGGCTTTCATGCGGTGGATGCGCGTAAAAAAGCCGTCGTTCGCCGTGCGGCCACGGCCTACATGCGGCAACTGCGTCCCCGTCCGCATACCTACCGATTTGACGTGGTGGAGGTATCGATGGCTGCCAAGGGTCCGCCGGAGGTGCGGCACTACGAGAACGTCGAGCTGTTCCCCAAGCATTTCCGACCATGAGCAAAACTGGGCATATGGATGCAGATAATTCAGAGCATTAACCTTGCTTGCGCGCCTCCGGGTTTGCGAACTTTGGACCTTAATCATGGCCGAAGCCCAACGTCATCCGTTCCTGCAAGGACTCAGCAAACACCGTGGAAGCGCGCCCACGGTCGTCGTTATTTTTGGAGCATCGGGCGATCTCACCGCCCGAAAGCTGATCCCGGCAATCTACAACCTGAGCTACGACAACCTGCTGCCCGCCGATTTTTTCCTCGTGGGCTACGGTCGCAAGGCGATCCCCGACGAGCAATTCCGGCAGGACGCGACGGGGGCCATCAAGGAGTTCTCCCGCCGCGAACTGAACGAAGAGGTCTGGGGCCGCGTTGCCTCGCGCACGACGTATGTCGCCGGCGGCTACGACGAGAAACCGGCCTTCGACCGCCTCGCGGCACACATCGCCGACATCGAGAAAAAGCTCGGGCGCGAGGTCCAGACGTTGTTCTACATCTCGACGCCTCCCTCGGTCTTCGCGCCGATTTTGCTTAATCTCGGCGCCAGCGGGCTCGCCGCCAAATACCTCGGCAAGCCGCATCATTCGAAGGTCATCATCGAAAAACCCTTCGGCAAGGACCTGACGTCGGCCCTCGCCCTCAACCAGACGATCCGCCAAGTCTTCGAGGAGCATCAGGTTTATCGCATCGATCACTACCTGGGCAAAGAGACCGTGCAGGACCTGCTGGTGCAGCGTTTTGCCAACTCGATTTTTGAACCGCTCTGGAATCGCAACTACATCGACTCCGTCCAGATCACCGTGTCGGAGGAGGTCGGCGTGGGCACGCGCGGCGGTTATTACGAGCAAAGCGGAGCGCTCCGCGACATGATCCAGAATCACACGATGCAACTCGTCGCGCTCACCGCGATGGAGCCGCCCGTGTCCCTCGACGCCGAAGCCATCCGCGACGAAAAAGTGAAGCTTCTCCGCGCGATCCAGCCACTCGACCTCAGTCCCCGCGGGGACGTCGTGCGCGCCCAATACGCCGCCGGCATGATGGGCGGCAAACAGGTCAAGGGTTACCTCGACGAAGAGGGCATCAACCCGCAGTCGGGCACCGAGACCTACGCTGGCATCCGCCTTTCGATCAACAACTGGCGCTGGCAGGGCGTGCCATTCTACCTGCGCTCGGGCAAACGCATGGCCCGCCGCGTCACTGAAATCGCCGTCCAGTTCAAGCGTCCGCCCGGCACGTTGTTTGCCGAGAGCGAACGCTTCAACCTCGCGCCCAACACCCTCGCGTTCCAGATCCAGCCGGACGAAGGCCTCAGCCTTGTTCTCAACGGCAAGATTCCCGGCCTCGAGACCCGCACGCAGCCGGTGAAGATGAACTTCCGCTATTCGACGACCTTTGGCTCGAATACGCCCGAGGCTTACGAGCGCCTTGTGCTCGATGCCATGACCGGCGACGGCACGCTGTTCATTCGTGGTGACGAAGCCGAGACCTCCTGGAAGCTCTACACTCCGGTGCTCGAAGCATGGGCCGCCTCCGGTCGCGCCGGGATGGACAGCTATCCCGCCGGTTCGTGGGGCCCGCCCGCCGCCGACGCGCTGCTGGCGAAAAACAATCACCTCTGGCGTCAGCCCTAACCCGCCGTCATGTCCGAGATCTTCAACGCCCTCCCGGGCATCGAAGTCCCTGTCAGCTCGATCAAGCACAGCTTGACGCGCATGTGGGACGACACCGCCGCCGCCGGCGGCAACGCGCCCGCCAACGACGACTCCAAGGCGACCCAGGTCAACTTCGTCGTGCAACTCGGCTTGCAGACCACCGTGGCCGACGCGTTGGAGCAGTTCCAGACGGCGGTGCGTTTCTCACGCCGTTATCCCTGCCGCGTGGTCGTGCTCTGTCCGATGCCCGACGAGACGCAAGAAACCGAGATCCACGCCAAAATCTATGGCGAGTGCCACCTCGGTAAATCCAAGGGGGACACGCGTTGCTGCGAGTTCGTGATGTTGAACTATCCGTTCTCGGCCCGGCCCTATGTCGAGGACCAGGTTTCCATCTGTCTCTCCACCGACCTGCCGCTTTATTACTGGCCGCACCGCTTCATTTCCAGCGCACGCATCAGCCAGTTCCGGTATCTGCTGAACCGTTCGAAACGCGTGCTTCTCGACAGCGCGATCACACCGGCGGATTCACTGACGTTTCCCTGGCCGAAGCCTGAAGTGGTTCGCGATCTCGCCTTCGCGCGGCTGCTTCCCGTGCGGCAGTCCATCGGACAGTTCCTCAGCGCCTATGCGCCCGCCCGGATCATCGAAGGCCTGCGCGGGGTCACGCTCACCCATCAACCGGCGGTCGCCGCCGAGGCGCGCGTGCTGGCGAAATGGCTGCAGGGACGTCTCGCCGATTGCGGGGCCGGAGACATTGCGGTCGAAACCCGCGAACATGCGGACGGTGTCTCGTTCGAGTTAAGCTTCAACTACTCGAACGCGCACCACTTTCATTGGCGCGGCGATCTCGCCCACGGCAGCGGTTACTTCGAGGCTGATTTCGGCACGGGCAAGACCACGTTGCCCACGGCGGTCAGCCTGCTGAGTCCCGAAGCCGCGCTCGGCGAGGCGATGTTTTTTTAGGCCTTGTCCGTGGGCCGCGAGCAAGCTCGCGGCGAGTTGCGCCCGCAAGCGGCAGGCCTACCTTTCAGATTCCTCAAACATGAAAGAACTCTCCTCCGACTACGGCCGTGTTCTGGTTGGCGCCAAGGCCGACCTGTTTCAGCACGCCCTGGACCTTGGGCTTGCCGCGCGTCATCGCGCGACGCACTCGCGTTTTCTTTGGGCGCTCACCGGCGGCGGCACGCCCAAGGAGTGGTATCACTGGATCGTCACGGAGAAAAAAATCACGCACGGCGAGGCCGGCGTGATCGACTGGACGGTGAGCGACGAACGCCATGTGTTGCTCAACAGTCCGGAAAGCAATTTCGGCAATGCCGAGCGCCAGTTGCTGGCTCCGCTCGATGTGCCGACCGACCGGCGCCATCCATGGATGGTGGCATGGCCCGTCGCGGAGGCGGCCGAGGCCTATCGCAGGACGATGCTGATTCTTGCCGGTCCGGGACGCGCGTATGACGTGTGTTTTCTCGGCATGGGTGACGATTGCCACACGGCTTCGTTATTCCCCGGAACGCCGCTCTTGGGCGATGATGGCGGACTGCCGTTCGGCGGGCAGGAGGTTCCGGGCAAGGGCTGGCGTCTCACGATCACGCCGACGGGACTGCGCCAATGCGGGTTGATCGTGGTGATGACGCTTGGGGCCAACAAAGCCGATGCGCTGCACCGGGTCCTCCGCGGTCCCTACGATCCGATGAACGTGCCTTCGCAGATCCTGAAAACCTGCGCAGACCGCGTGGTCTGGCTGGTGGACGAAGCGGCTGCGGCAAAGTTGTGAATGCAGGCCGGATCGTTGATCCGGCTTTTTTGGAAGAACCCGACCGCCGGCCGGGCCTGCATCACGTCCGCAGCGTGCCGGCCGCGCGTTCGGCTTGAAACGCGGCGTAGGTTTTTTCCAGGCCCTCGCGCAGGGGGATGCGGGCGGTCCAGCCCAGGCCGGCCAGCTTCGACACATCCATGAGCTTGCGCGGCGTGCCGTCGGGCTTGGAAGAATCCCAGGTGATCCGGCCGCCGAAGCCGGTCACGGCGGCGACCGTTTCGGTGAGTTCCTTGATCGTCACGTCGGTGCCGGTGCCAACATTGATCCAGTCGGGTGGATTATCGTGTTTCAGCAGGAAGGCACAGGCATCGGCGAGGTCGTCGACATGCAGGAATTCGCGCTTGGGCGTGCCGGTGCCCCAGGCTACGACTTCGGATTTTCCGGTTGCGCGCGCTTCGTCGAAGCGGCGGATGAGGGCGGGGAGAACGTGGGAATTCTGCGGATGATAGTTGTCGCCCGGACCGTAGAGGTTGGTGGGCATCGCGGAGTGAAAGAGCACGCCGTGCTGTTTGCGGTAGTATTGGGCGAGCTTGAGGCCGGCGATCTTGGCGATGGCATAGGCCTCGTTGGTGGGCTCGAGTTCACTGGTGAGCAGGCAGCTCTCGGGCATCGGTTGCGGGGCGTGTTTGGGGTAGATGCACGAGCTGCCGAGGAAGAGCAGGCGCTTCACGCCCTGGCGGTATGCGCCGTGGATCGTGTTGGCGGCAAGCACGAGGTTTTCGTAAAGGAAATCGGCGGGATAGGTATTGTTTGCGTGGATACCACCGACCTTGGCGGCCGCAATGATGGCGACATCGGGTTTTTCCGCGGCGTAGAACGCCTCGACGGCGGACTGCGAGGTGAGGTCGAGTTCCTTGCGTGTGCGCAGCACTAGGGTGACGCCGGGTTCGCGTTCAAAGCGGCGCACGAGGGCCGAGCCGACCATGCCGTTGTGACCTGCAATGTAGAGTTTCATGAATGTATCAAACCGGGTTCGTGGTTGGTTGCCGCGGGGAAATCAAAGCGAAGGAAGCCTGGCGATCTGGGATTCGCGTTTGGCCAGTTCGAGGTCATGGTCGACCATGAGTTCGACGAGCTCCTTGAAGCGGACCTTGGGTTCCCACCCGAGTTGTTTTTTGGCCTTGGCGGGATCGCCAATGAGCAGCTCGACCTCGGCGGGGCGTTCGTAGCGCGGGTCGTATTTGACGTATTTCTCCCAGTCCAGGCCGGCGCGGGCGAAGGCGACCTGGCAGAACTCCTTTACGCTGTGGGTTTCGTTGGTGCCGACCACGTAGTCGTCCGGTTTGTCCTGCTGGAGCATCATCCACATCATCTCGACGTATTCCTTGGCATAGCCCCAGTCGCGTTGCGCATCGAGGTTGCCGAGATAGAGCGAGTCTTGCAGGCCGAGTTTGATGCGACCGACCGCGCGGGTGATTTTGCGGGTGACGAAGGTTTCGCCGCGGCGGGGGGACTCGTGGTTGAAGAGGATGCCATTGGAGGCATGGAGATTGTAGGACTCGCGGTAGTTTACCGTGAGCCAGTGGGCATACATCTTGGCGCAGCCGTAGGGAGAGCGCGGCCAGAACGGGGTTTTTTCCGTCTGCGGCACTTCCTGGACCTTGCCGAACATTTCCGAGGAGGACGCCTGGTAGTAGCGAACTTTTGCGCCGAGGTCCGCCTCCCGGATCGCCTCCAGAATCCGGAGGGCACCGAGGCCGACGACGTCGCCGGTGTATTCAGGGACATCGAAGGAGACCCTCACATGCGATTGCGCACCGAGGTTGTAGACTTCGTCAGGCTGAAGCTGATAGAGCAGCTTCACCATCTGCACGGAATCCGCGAGGTCCCCGTAGTGAAGGAAAAGGCGGACGCCGTTCACATGCGGATCGCTGTAGAGGTGATCGATGCGGCTGGTATTGAAGGTGGAGGCGCGGCGGATGACGCCATGCACTTCGTAGCCCTTGGAGAGCAGCAGTTCGGCGAGATATGATCCATCCTGTCCCGTGATACCGGTGATGAGGGCTTTTTTCATAAAACGGGCAGGTTGCTGGGCGGCGCGGCATCGGGCAAGTGAGTATGCACGCAAGAAACCGACTTCTTCCGCACCTATGATGGAAATGGCGGAGAGGGAGGGATTCGAACCCCCGGGACCTTTCGGCCCAACGGTTTTCAAGACCGTCGCGATAGACCACTCTGCCACCTCTCCGGCTGGGTCGCCTCGGAAAATCCTCCGTCGACGGGCGGATTGTCGAGCTTTCTTGCGTGCTGTTTTCGGAGTGTGACGCAAGGCCGGCCGGCTTCTTGCGTTGATCCGCAGGCGGATGCGGGCAGGTTTTGTCGCGTGGCGTTCGAAAAACACCTCCTCGTGGATGCGGCCAACGTTCTTCACGCATGGCCCGATTTGCGCGTCCTGTTGAAACGAGATCGTGACGCCGCCCGCTCGCGGTTGGTGCAGCGCCTTGGGGCCATTCATGACGCGGAGTCCGTCCGTCTCACGGTGGTGATTGACGGGCGTGGACGGGAAATCGTGATCGAACATCCTTCGCAGCAGGCAACCCTCACGGTGGTCTACACACCCTCGTCGCTCACGGCGGATGACGTGATAGAACAAATGGTCGGTCGTTCGGCGGATCCGTCGCTGTGCGAGGTGGCCACCGGTGACCAAGCTGAGCGCAGCACCATCGAGGCGACCGGGGCCGTGTGGGTGCCGACGGGCGACTTGCTGGCGCGTGTCGAACGCGCGGAGCAAAGACTTTCGTCAAAGGTGGCTGGACTGAACCGTGCGAATGCGCAGGACTGGCGCCGCCGTTCGCATGAGTGAACCAGAACCAAGTCCGTCCGCCGTCAGCGCCGTGGCCGAGGTCCAGGGGCTTTACGGAGCATTTTCTTTTCCCGAGCGACTTTTGCAAAAGATCTGGCAGCGGGGAGATTTTGACGGGACGGCGACGAGGACCGCTGACGGACGTGCGTTGAAGGTGCTGCATCCGGGCCGATGGAATCATCTGGGCGGACCCGATTTTGCCGGCGCCCGTCTCGTGATCGACGGGCACGAAATCACGGGTGAGGTGGAGTTGCATCTGCACGCCAAGGACTGGGCTGCGCATGGTCATGCATCCGACCCTGCTTACGACAATGTGATATTGCACGTGGTGTTATTCCCCTGCGTCGAGTCCGCCACCCGGGGGGCGGGAGGGCGGGCGATTCCCATTTTGTGTTTGCTGCCCGTGTTGCATCATGGGCTGGAGGAATACGCGGCGGACGAAGCCATGGAACAACTCGCGGGGCGTCCGCTGCATCATGCGCAGGAAATCCTGGGCGCGCTCGGTAATGACGAGTTGGATACATTGTTGCGCGGTCATGCCGGCCGCCGCTGGCTGGGCAAGGTGCATTTTGCCCGCGAGCGCATCAAGCGCCTGGGGTGGGAGGGGGCCTGTCATCATGCCGCCCTGGAGATTTTGGGCTACCGGTTTAATCGCGCGCCAATGTTATCCGCCGCCACGGCGTTCCCGCTGGCGGACTGGGCGGGCGGGCGGGCGGATCCGGCGCAGGTTTTTGATACGTTTGCCGAACGGTGGAGTTTGCAAGGCGTGCGGCCACTCAACCATCCCCGGCTGCGGCTTCGCCAATATGCTGCCTGGTGCAAGGCGCGTCCGGACTGGCCGGAACGGCTGCGAAACTACGTGCAATTGCATGAGCTTGCCGCATCCGATCGGACAATGACAACTGTGCCCGCGGGCGACTGGCGGCGGGTCGTGCGCCTTAAAGAGCGGCGTGCGCGCCTGCAGGACGACCTGTGCGCCGGCGTCTTGAGCGGCAGCCGGCTCGATAACCTGGCGGGGGACGGTTTTCTTCCTTTGTTGGCGGCCGAAACCGGACTCAATTTGGAAGTGGCCTGGTCGGGATGGTTTGCCGGTGATGCGCCCGAAGCGGTGGTGCGGGTTTTGCGGGCTCTGGGCGTGTTTGGCGGACGTGACCGCCCGGTTTCTCAAGGGCCGGTTCAAGGCCTGTTGGGCTGGATGCTGGCGTATGAATCTCATTTGCAAGCGCAGCGGGCGCCTCTCCATGGGCGCGGGACTTGACAAGATTTTGCCGCAGGAGCTACCTTGACCCTTTCTAACAACGTTCACTTTCCAAAAGGTGGGCCCTATGGCCCGCCTTTTTTTTCCCAACTACATATCCTATGAGCAGCGAAATTCTTTCAGTTCTCGAATACATGGAGAAAGAAAAGGGCATCGGTCGCGCCGACATGATTTCGGCGATCGTAAATGCCATCAAAACTGCCGCGCTCAAAGGCGTTAGCTCCGGTCAGGAACTTAAAATCGATATCAATCCGAAAAACGGCCAGCTCCACGCGTGGACGCTGCTCAAGGTCGTCGATTCCGTCAGCAACCCCCGGACTGAGATCCACATCGAAAAAGCACAGGCCCTTAAACCCGGCGCCCAGCTCGGCGAAGTCCTCGAAAAGGAAATCGACCCGTCCACGTTGGGTCGTATCGCCGCCCAGACCGCCCGTCAGGCCGTGATGCAAAAGCTTCGCCAGTTCGAGAAGGACCGCATCTACGACGATTTCAAGGACATGGTCGGCAACATCGTCACCGGCACCGTGCGTCGTAAAGAGCGCAACGACATCTTCATCGATCTCGGCAAGGCCGAGGCCGTCCTCTCCGGCAAGGAGCAGGTCCCGGGCGAAGAATACCAGCCCGGTGATCGTATTCGCTGCCTTCTGCTCGCGATCGAGAGCACGCCGCGCGGTCCCGAGCTCATGCTCACCCGCGCCAGCCCCAAGTTCGTCCGTCGCCTGTTCGAGGTCGAGGTTGGTGAGATTGCTGACGGCACCGTCAAGATCGAAGCCTTTGCCCGTGAGCCCGGTTACCGCACCAAGATCGCCGTCACCAGTTCCGATCCCAAGGTCGACCCGGTCGGTGCTTGCGTGGGCGCCCGTGGTGCCCGCGTGAAGACCATCGTGCGCGAGCTCAACGGAGAGAAGATCGACATCATCAACTACTTCGCCGATCCGAAGCAGATGGTGATCGAGGCCCTCAAACCCGCCGCACCCCGTGAGATCATCCTTGATGAGAAGACGCATCGCATTCTGCTGAAGGTTGCAACCGAGGACCTTGCCATCGCCATCGGGCGCAAAGGCCAGAATGCCCGTCTTACCTCCCGCTTGATCGGCTGGCGCCTCGACATCGAGGAGTTCCATGCCGTCTCGACCGATCCTCGTGCGGTCGCGATCGACACTCTCGTGAAGACGTTCGGTCTCGATGCAGGTCTCGCCGGGCGCCTGGTCGCCATTGGTATCAATTCTCCCGCCGCCTTCGAGGGGGTCGGTGCCGACGACCTCGTCGACGCCGGTTTCTCCTCGGACGAGGCCGCCACCATCATTGCCAGCGTCGGCGGCACGCAATAATCGCGTCGTTCCCGCCCACCGTCACCCTTTTCATCAGCCGTCACTTACTTAATGAGCATCCGCATTCACGAACTCGCCAAACGTCATAACATGGAGGCCAAGGACATGCTGGCCTTGCTCAAGGAGCGTGGCTTCGTTTCTGCGGACACCAAGTCGGTATCGAGCACCCTCAACAAGATCTACGAAGAGGAGATCGAGAAAGAATTCGCCGCCAAAGCCGCCGCTGCTGCTCCGGCTGCGCCCGCCGCTCCCGAACCCGTCGCTGCCCCCGTGCCCCACAAGGTGCCCACGGTGAAGAGCGCCGAGGACGTCGCGCGCGAAAAGGAAGAGGCCAAGGCTGCCGCCCATGCGGCGACCCACGCCTCCGCGCCGGTCGCTCCCGCTCCGGTTCCCGCCCCCAAGCCGGTCGTGGCCCCTGCCGCTCCGGCTCCTGCCGCCTCCGTGTCGGCTCCCCGCCCGGTTTCGATTCCGCAAGCGCTGCCGCCCCGTCCCGCGTCGTCGCCGGCTCCGGTGCCGCCGGTTTCACGGCCGGCTCCCGTGTCGGCCCCCGCCGCCGTGCGTCCACCCGTGATGGCGTCCGCTCCGCGTCCGGCTCCGGTATTGCCGCCCCCGATCGCCCGCCCTCCGGTTCCTTCCGCACCGGCCGCGGTGTCCGCGCCTCGTCCGCCCATGCCGATCCCCGGAGCGCCCAAGCCGCCTCCGGCCGTCGTGTCTTCTCCCGGCAACCCGGCAATGCCGGCCACGCCGCCCGCCCAGACCGCGACGATCACCACGGAAGGCGATATCAAGGTCATCCATCTCAAGCCCCCGATCATCGTTCGCGATTTCGCGACTGCTTTGGGGATGAAGCCGTTCAAGCTCATCTCCGAGCTCATGGAAATGGGCATCTTCGCCTCGATGAATCAAACCATCGAGGAGCCCGTCGCGATCAAGGTCGGCGAGAAGCATGGTTTCCTGCTGGAGATCAAGCACCGCGGTGAAGCCGCGCAGCAGACCCAGCAGACCGCCAAGGAAAAAGCCAAGGACAAGGAAAAGGCCGCCGCCGAGGCCGAGGTGCAGAACCTCGCCCCGCGTCCTCCCGTCGTCTGTATTCTCGGCCACGTCGACCACGGTAAAACCTCCCTCCTTGACGCCATTCGCAAGGCGGATGTCGCCGCCGGCGAAGCGGGTGGCATCACCCAGCACATCGGTGCGTATCAGATCGAGCACGACGGCAAGAAGATCACCTTCCTCGACACGCCGGGTCACGCCGCTTTCACCAAGATGCGCGCCCGCGGCGCCGATGTCACCGACATCGCCGTCCTCGTGGTCGCCGCCGACGATGGCTTCATGCCGCAGACGGATGAAGCGCTGAAGCATGCCCAGAACGCCGGTGTCACCCTCATGGTCGCCGTCAACAAGATGGACGTGAAGGGCGCCAACATTGAGCGCGTCAAGCAGCAGATGCAGGAGCGCAACATCGCCCCGGAAGACTGGGGTGGCGAAACCGTCACTGTGCCCGTGTCCGCGGTCAAGGGCACCGGTATCAGCGACCTGCTGGACATGATTCTCCTCCAGGCGGACGTCCTTGAGCTCAAGGCCAACGCCAAGACCGAGGCCAGCGGCATCATCATCGAGTCGCAGATCGAAGTCGGTCGCGGTCCGCTTGCCACTGTTATCGTTCAGCGTGGCACGCTCCGCGTGGGTGATTCGATCGTCTGCGGACCGCATTGGGCCAAAGTCCGCGCGATGTTCGACGACGCCGGCAAGAACCTCAAGGAAGCCCCTCCAGCCACGCCCGTGCGCGTGATCGGCTGGTCCGGTGCGCCCGATAGCGGATCCGAATTCAAGTCCGCCAAGAACGCCCGCGAGGCCGAAAACCTCGCCGAAGAGGCCGAACACATTATCCGCAAGACCACCGGCACGGCCGACGCCGCTCCGAAGGAAGTCTCGGTTGAGAGCCTTTTCGCGAACATCGCCGCGACCCAGGCCAAGGTCCTCAAGCTCATCGTCAAGACCGACGTGTTCGGTTCGACCGAGGCCGTGCGCAACGTCCTCGAAAACATCAAGAGCACCAAGGTTTCGCTCGAGATCGTCTCCATCGAGGTCGGCCTCGTTTCCAAGACCGACATCCTCATGGCCAGCGCGGCCGGCGCGGTCGTGATCGGCTTCAACACCAAGCTGGAAAACGGTGTCACCGCCGTGGCCAAGCACCACGGTGTGCGCATCGAGACCTACGGCATCATTTACGAACTGGCCGACAAGGTTCGCGATATGATGGCCGACTTGCTCGACCCCGATCTCAAGGAGACCAAGACGGGTGCCGCCGAAGTGCGCGCGACCTTCCCGCTGGCCAAGGGTTTTGTGGCGGGCTGCTTGGTCACCGAAGGCAAGATCACCCGCAACGCCTCCGCCCGTCTTCGCCGCAAAAAGGAGATCGTGTTCGAAGGCAAGGTCAGCACGCTCAAGCGCTTCAAGGACGACGCCAACGAAGTCCGTGCGGGTATCGAGTGCGGTATCAAGCTCGGCGATTTCAACGGTTACGAGATCGGCGATGTCATCGAGTGCTACGAGATTCAGAAAGTCCGCGCTTCGCTCTGATATCCGGTGACTAGGAACCAGTTACCTGGTTCCCAGTCTCTTTTCCCATGTCCACCCGAACCCTTCGCGTAAACGAGCTCATCCAGCGCGAGCTGAGCGACATCCTGCGCAAGCGCTACAAGGATGAGGCGATCGCCATCACCATCACAGGAGTCCAGGTTTCCCCTGACCTCCACGAGGGCAAGGTCTTCGTGGCCGTCACCGGTGACGAAGAGGAGGAGGTCAAGTGCCTCCGCTGGCTGAAGCACAATTCCAAGGACTTCCGCTTTGAACTCGGGCGGCGCATCGTGCTCAAGAACATGCCTCACTTCACGTATTCGGTCGATGTATCGACGGAGCGTGGCAACCGCATCTTGTCGGTGCTCGATGAAATCGCCGCGCAGGACAAGGCGCGCAACGAAGCCCAGCCTCCCGCCACGGACGCGAACAAGGAGTGATCTCGTGGACCTGATCTATCCTGAGTTCCATGACCGTTTCGGCGCATTCCTTCGGTCTCTGGATGGCCGGCGTGTGGTGGTCATTTCGCATGCGCGTCCCGACGGCGATTGCATCGGCTCCGAGGTCGCGCTTGCCCGGGTGCTCAGAACACTTGGCATTGACGCCATCTGCGCCAACCCCGATCCCGTACCCCGTCGCATCCAGTTCGCGGTGGGCGACACGCCTTTGGTCAATTTTGCCAATCTGCCGGAAGGCAATCTGACCGCCATCTACGTCGATTGTGCGGACCAGGGCAGGGCGGGTAAGGACTTCAAGGCCCGTTTCCCGGCTCCATTCGCCAACATCGACCATCATCTTTCGAACGCGGGCTAAGCCGAACATAATTTTATCGACGCGGGCTCGTGTGCGACCGCCGAGATCCTTGCCGCCCATATTCTCGATCATCACCTCACGATCGACCCAC
>JAQSWS010000006.1 GCA_029266495.1 Rariglobus sp.
CTGCACGCGGCTGTAGTCCGGCCGGCCCTCCTCGTGCGGCGCGCTCCAGTGCATCAGGCTGTGCCCCGCCCGGCTGTCGATCCCGCGATAACGAAGTTCGCGCGTCATCTCGGGCTCCCCGGACCAGATCGCCTGCATCTGCGCAACAAAGGTGTCCAGCATGGCGGTCGTCGGCGCGCCGCGAATCAACCCCTCGTATTCCTGCACGTTCTCGACGCCGCTCAAACGCAACACCGTGCGGTTGGCCGCCACCACGCGCACCAGAAGAAACTTCTCGGACGCCAGGCCGGGATGCTCCCCGAAGTGGGCCTTGAGATCGGCCACGCCTTGCTTCCGCAGTTCATGAAGCCACGCCGCGATGGCGGAAAAATCCTCCTCGATGATCGCAACCGGGGTGTTCTCGAACAGATTTCGCATCCGCGTTTCCGATACACGCAGCGCGCGCGTCTGCATCGTGATCTGCCCCTGGAGCCGCAGGTTGATCCAAAACACCAGCAATCCCCCCAGCGCCATCACGACGAACACCCAGCCAATCCAGCTCACCCAGGAGTCGGCCTGGATCGGAACCCGGAATGGCGACGACTCCTGCGCGCCGAGCTCGGTCGTCAGCGCCACAACCGACACATAGAAAAAAAGGCCGTGCAGTCGCTGGATAAAAAGGCGTTTCATGCGCGGTGCCACAAAGCGGCGAGACAAACTTCGCCCCCCCGCGGTGTCGAGGCGCAAAGCCTTCAAATGTGTCCGCTTTCGCTCACGCCAACCATTGGCGCAAGGTCGCCGCATCACGCAGGAAAGCGTCCACCGTGTCGCCCTGCACGAACTCCAGCAACGCATGCCGGTCGCCCGGCGCCTGCTTGAGCAAGGGCCAGAACTGCGCCCATCGCTCCGCGCCCGCAGCCAGCGGATGCCGCTCCGCCGAGGTCGGCCACCAGTGGAACACATGAATATTACTCACACGCGGCAGCACCTCCCGCAGGCCGGCCGCGCACTCGCCCGTCTCCTCGCCGTTATGCGGTTGCCAGCAGGTGAAAACGTTGGGGTGGTCCACTTCCACCAGCAGCTTGCCCGCCGATTCATTGGTGTCCGTAAGCGTGCCGCCGTGAAACTCCGTCGAGATGCTCACGCCCGCCCGCGCCGCCTGCCCCGCGATGCGCCGCAGGTCATGAATGATCTTCCAGCGCCCCTCCTCATCCACCGCGTCCGAGCCCGCCCCGCCCGGCCATACCCGGATCGTCGGCGCCCCCAGCTCCACCGCGGTCTCCAGCACGCGCTCGAACGCCGGCCCGGCGCTCTCGCTTTGCCCCGCCCGGTAGTAACTCCCGTAGGCCGCGGTCACCAGGCCGTGCTCAAGCGTCAGCTCGCGCACCTCCCGCGCCCGCGCCAGGTCGCCATGCGGGACATGCACGTCACCGCCCCACTCGATGCTTTTCAGCCCGGCCTTTTTCACGGCCGCCGCGATTTCGACGGGCGTGAGTTTGCGAAATGTGACGGAAACCAATCCGGGCTGAATCATGCCCCGAGCAAAACGATCCCTCCCCGCACGACAATCCCCAAGCCTGCCCGTCACGGAAACGGCAAATAACCCGCGGCCAGTCCTTCCGCTAATAAGGTCCATCTGATCCCCCACTACGATCGAAGGAGGCAAGGGGGATCCCCTTGGCGGGCGTATCATCTCCCGAAGCACACCCCGTGCTTCAATCTCACCCAAAAAACCAATCCCATGAAAACGTCCCTCCTCCGCACGACCACCCTCGTTGCCTTGCTCATCGCCTCAACCTCCGCCTCCTTCGCCGGACCCGGCCTGCAATACTGGACCGCCCGTCGCGACGCCCGCCGCGCCGACACACCCGCCGTCACCGCCCCGGCCGTCACGAAAGCGAAAGGCGACCGCATGATCGTCAAACAGGGCAAACGCACCTCGCTCGTCACCTGCACCGGAGCCACCGCCCAATGTCAGGCCCATTGCGGGAACTGACCCGTCCGCCTCCACCGGCCCGTCCAGAACCCCGGGGATTTTCCCACCGGGGTTCTTTTCTGAATATTTATCGAGGGGAAACGCCCCGCCCGCCGTATCACTCCGCGTATGAAAACACTTCTTCTCTCCGCCTTGCTCGCCCTCGGCCTCTCCGCCGGCCTCCGCGCCGAAGACAAGCCCGCCACTCCCGCCTATCCGATCACCACCTGCGTCGTCTCCGACGAACCGCTCGGCGACATGGGCACGCCCATCGACTACATCCATAAGGAAGCGGGCAAACCCGACCGGCTCGTGAAGTTCTGCTGCAAGATGTGCGTCGGCCAGTTCAAGAAGGACCCCGCCAGATACCTCGCCAAACTCGACGCCGCCGTGGCCAAACCCGCCGCCCCCGCCGCCGATCCCCACGCGGGCCACAACCACTAAGCCTCCCTCCTCCGTCCGGCGCGGCCCTGAGCGTGAGCTCGGGGACCGCCCGCCCCGCCCGTCCGCTCCCGCCATGCCCTCCCGTCTTCTCGCCACCACCGTCGCGCTTCTCCTCGCGCCTCTCCCCCTTCCCGGTGGCGGGGAGCCGCCCCCCGAGCCCCCCGCGAGTGCACCCGTCGCCGGCCCCGTCTTCCTCGAGGCGGTCGGTCGCGCGCCCGCCCTCGACGCCGCCCGCCGGCGGGCCGAAGCCGCCCGCGCCCGCACCGATGCCGCCGGCCGCCTCCCCGACCCCACGATCGAAGGCATGTATTCACAGGTGAATACGCCCGGCGAAAAATTCCCCATGTGGGAGGTCGTCCTCCGCCAGCCCCTCCCCAAGGCCGGTGAACGCGCCGCCGACCGCGATCGCGCCGCCGCCGTCGTTTCCATGGCCGAGGCCGACTACGCCGTCATGGCCGGTGAAATGGCCGCCGACCTCGCCCTCGCCCTCGTCGAGGCCGACACATCCACCGCCCGCGCCGGGCTCCTCGCCCGCCAGCTTGACCGCACCGGGCAACTCCTTTCCGCCCTCGATGCCCGCGTCGGCACCGGCTCGTCCCGTCTTGCCGAACGCCTTTCCCTCCAGACCCGTCTGGCCGCCCTTCGCCTCAGGATCGAGGAGGAGACCCGCAGGGCCGATGACGCCCGCTCCGACGCCTTCGGACTCCTCGGCCTGCCACCCGGCGCACCGCTTCCGTCCTGGGCCGCCCCGGAACCCGCCCGGATCGACCCCGACACCACTCCCCTCCTCCGTCTCTCCGCCGCCCGCGTCGACGAAGCCCGCGCCATGGCCCGCATGGCCCGCGCGTCCGCCCGTCCCATGACTTCCGTCGGCCTGCGCTTCGAACGCGAAGAACAACGCATGGGCAACATGGATACCGTCGGGATCGCCTTCATGACCGACCTTCCCTTCCGGTCCCGCGGCTACGCCCGCGCCGAGCAACGCGCCGCCCGTGCCGAGGAATCCGCCGCCCTCGCCGACGCCGGGTCCACCCGTCACCGCATCGCCGCCGCCCTCGCCCGCGCCGAACGCGCCGAACGCCTCGCCGGCTCCACCCGTCGCTTCGCCGCGGACACCGCCGCCCGCCTCGACGCCGAATACGACGCGCTCTCCCGCTCCAACGAGACCTCCGTCACCCTGGCGGTCGACATTCTCGAACGGCTCACCGACACCCGGCTCCAGATCATCGACGCCGACGCCGCCGCCCGGACCGCGCGCGCCGAACTCTGGCGCTACGCCCCCGCCTCCTCCTTCGTGCCATGAAAAAATCCATCGTGCTGTTCCTCGTCGCCTTTGCCCTCGCCGCCGCCGCGACCCTGGCGCTCCGCACCGCCCGCCACGAGCCCTACGCCGCGCCCTCCCCGGCGCCCGAAACCATGGCCCCGCCCGCGCAACCCGGTGGTCCCGCCGCCCCCCGCAACGAGAGCCATCAACACTAAAGAAGGCCTCCCATGCGCCCCCTCCCGTCCTGGCTTTCCGTTATCGCCGGCCTTGTCGCCGGCGCGGTCACCGTCGCCCTCCTCCCCGCCGAGGCGCTGTTCACCGCCACCGCCCACAACGGACACGCCGAGCGCACCGCCGTCGAACCCGGCGCCCGCTACGCCTGCCCGATGATGGATTTCATCGGCGACAAACCCGGCAACTGCCCCGTCTGCGGCATGAAGATGACCAAGGTCACCGCCGGCGAACTCACCCGCGAGCAAACCCGCCGCATGGGCGTCGAAACCTCCGTCGTCAAGAGCGGTCCCGCCACCGCCACCGTCCGTGCGTATGGATCCGCTGAATACGATCATCGCTTCACCAGGGTCGTCATCCCCCGCGTCGCCGGCCGCGTCGTCAAACGCTTCGAAACCACCTTCGACGACCGTGAGACCCTCGCCGAGGGCGCTCCGGTCGTCGAGCTCTACAGCGAAATCGTCATCGCCGCCCAGGCCGAGCTCCAGGCCGCCCTCAAGCTCAACGATGCGCCCCTCCTCGCCGCCCTCCGTGCGCGCTTCGCCCGCTGGAATCTCGCCGGCGTCGCCCAGGCAATCACCGACGGGGCCGCCGTGCAGGACACCGTCGTCATCACCTCGCCCTTTTCCGGCCAGCTCCTCCAGGACGACCTCGCCATGCTCAACGAGTCCCTCTCCGTCGGCCGCGAGGTCATGCCCGACACCCCGCTCCTGCGTCTCGTCGACCCCGACAAACTCACCCTGGTCGTCCACGTCCCCGAAACCCGCGCCGGCTGGATCGCCGCCGGCCAGTCCGTCCTCATCGAGAGCGACGACGCCGGCCCGCTTCCGCAGATCAAGGCCGTCGTCGCCCGCGTCGCCCCCGAAATCAACCCGTCCCTCCGCGCCCGCGAGGTCCGCATCCATCTCTCCGGCGCCCGCTCCCTCCTTTCCCCCGGCAGCCTCGTCGGCGCCCGCCTTCAGGTCGCGCTCGGCGCCGATCTCAAGCCCGCCAACCCGCTTGACGCCGCCACCTGGGGCCGGTTCGCCCTCGTCCCCAAAACCGCCGTCCTCTCCACCGGCGTCCGCCACGTCGCCTGGAAAATCTCCGGCCGTGACGCCGGCGGACGCGCACATTTTTCACTCGCACCGCTCGCCCTCGGACCCCGCCTCGAGGACGAAAACGGCAACGATCTCTACGTCGTCCGCGCCGGTCTCTCGCCCGGCGACGAGGTCGCCACCCAGGGCGCCTTCCTGATCGACAGCCAGGCCCAGCTCGCCGGCACCCCCAGCCTTCTCTATCCGCTCGGCGCCACCGCTCCCGCCCCGGCCCACGCCCACTAAACACCACGCGACCGCACCCACTGGTCATTGGACATTGGGCATCGGTCATTCCCGCCATGCTGGCCTTCGCCATCCGTCACGCCCTCCTCACGCTCGCCGCTTCGCTGGCCCTCGCACTCGCCGGCTTCTGGGCCTGGCGTCAGGTCCCGGTCGACGCCATCCCCGACCTCTCCGACAACCAGGTCATCGTCTGGGCGGGATGGCCCGGCCAGAGCCCCGAGGACATCGACCGGCAGGTCACCTCCCGCCTCGCCCGCGAACTCCAGGGTCTCCCCGGCGTCACCACCGTCCGCGGCCTCTCCCTCTACGGCGCAAGCTACGTCTACGTCATCTTCGAGGACCGCCGCGACCTCTACGAAAACCGCACCCGCACCCTCGAGCGCCTCTCCCAGATCCAGGGCATCCTTCCTGCCGGCGTCACCGCCAGCCTCGGTCCCGATGCCACCGCCATGGGTCAGGTTTACGCCTTCACCCTCCAGGGCCCCCGTGACGTCGAATCGAAACGCTACGTCCTCGACCAGGTCGTCGTGCCCGCCCTCCGCGCCGTCCCCGGCGTGGCCGAGGTCGCCCCGGCCGGCGGCGTTGTCCGTGAATACCAGATCGACATCGACCCCGTCCGCCTCGAGGAGCAATCCATCACCCTCGAACAACTCATGGACGCCGTCCGCGCCGCCGGCCGCGACGTCGGCGCCATGAGCGTCGAACAAAGCGGCGTCGAAACCATGATCCGCGGCGCCGGCTTCATCCGCACCGTCCGCGACGTCGAAGACATCATTCTCCGCGGCGACCGGATGAAGGGCGCCGGCGTCCGTCTCGGCGACATCGCCGACATCCGCCTCGGCGGACAATTCCGCCAGGGCCTTCTTGCCGACGCCGCCCACGAACAGGTCGGCGCCATCGTCGCCCTTCGCGTCCACGAGGACCCCAAGCGCGTCATCGCCGGCGTCAAAAAACGCCTCGCCGACCTCGGCCCCGCCCTTGCCGCCGAAAAACTCGAACCCGTCGCCTACTACGACCGCTCCCAACTCATCGGGGAAACCAACGCCACCGTCACCGATAACCTCGAGGAGGCGATCGTCACCACGATGCTCGTTGTCGTGGTTTTTCTCTTACACCTGCGAGCCAGCATCGCCACCGCCGTCAGCCTCCCGCTCGGCATGCTCTTCGCCTTCCTCGTCATGCACGCCCTCGGCCTCAGTGCCAACCTGATGAGCCTCGCCGGCATCGCCATCGCCATCGGCGTGATGGTCGACTTCGGCATCATCATGACCGAAAACATCACCCAGCATCTCGTCGACTTGCAGACGAAGTGCCGGCGCGAAAACCGCCCCATGCCCGTTTCCCCCTGGAACGAAGAAATCATCGAAACCGTCGTCACCGCCTCCCGTGAGGTCGCGCGCCCGCTCGTCACCTCCGCCGCCACCACGGTCATCGGCTTTCTCCCGATCTTCGCCCTCACCGACCAGGCCGGCCGCCTCTTCATCCCGCTCGCCCTCACCAAGACCCTCGCCATCAGCGGCGCCGTCCTCGTCGGCGTCTTTCTCGTGCCCGTGCTCTGCCGCCTGCTCCTCCCGCCCTGGCAGGTCCGCCGCACGCCCCTGCTCCTCCTCGCCGGCGCCGCCGCCGGCATCGCCTTCGGCTGGTATCTCCCGGCCGGATACACCCTGCCTTTCGATCACGGGCGCTGGTCGCTCACGATCCCCGGCTGGCTCTTCGCCCCCGTCCTCGCCGCCCTCGCCGGCTCCGCCGTCTGGCGCCTCGGCCGCGAACGCCTGGTGGATTACGAGGCCAACCCCACCAGCCGCGCCATCCACGTTGCCTACGACTGGGCCTACACCCGCCTCCTCCGCCACAAGATCCTCTTCGCCGCCACCCTCTTCGTCCTCGCCGCCGGCGGCTACCTCCTTGGCCTCGGCTGGCCGCGCGTCAGCACGCCAATCCGCGCCACGCTCGCCCAGATCGGCGCCGACCTCTCGCAAACCCGCCTCGACGCGACCCTCACCCGCTGGTTCCCCGGGGTCGGCTCCAGTTTTCTCCCTCCGCTCGACGAGGGCAGCCTGCTCTTCATGCCGTCCGTGCCCGCCACCGCCGGCCTCGGGGAAACCCAGCGGGTGATGATGATTCAAAACCGCGCCATCAAGGCCGTCCCCGAGATCGCCGGCGTCATGGGCAAACTCGGACGCGCCGAAACCGCCCTCGATCCCGCCCCCATCGGCATGATCGAAACGGTTGTATTGCTAAAACCCTACAAAGACTGGCCCGTCCACGAAATGACCGGCCCGGACGGCAAAACCGTTCATCGTCCCCGCACGTTGCAGGAAGTCCGCTCCCTGCTTGCCGCCACGTCCGACATTCCCGGCGTCGCCCCGAGCTGGCTCCAGCCCATCGAGACCCGCGTCGTCATGCTTTCCACCGGCATCCGCAGCCTCATGGCCCTGCAAATCCTCGGTGACGACGCCGCCGCGCTCGAGCGCTTCGCCGAAAAAGCCGAAAAAATCATCCAGGCCACCCCCGGCTCCGCCGACGCCCAGATGCAGCGCGAGGGCGGCAAGCCCTACGCCGAGATCCGGCTCGACCCCGCCAGGCTGGCACGCTTCGGCTACTCCCGGGAGTTCGTCCTCTCCGCGGTCGAGACCGCCTTCGGAGGCATGCCCATCACCTGGTCCGTCGAGGGCGCGCTACGCTACCCCGTTCGCATCCGCTACCACCGTGAACGCCGCGACGATCCCGACGAACTTCTCGGACTCCAGATCGGCATGGCCGGCGAACACGGCGCCGTCCCGCTTTCAAGCCTCCTCGCCACGCCGACCACCTACACCCTCGCCCTGCCCTCGTCCGCCACCGACTTCCTGGCGACGCTCCCGCTCGATCATCAGCGCAACGTCACCCTCCTCGACACCCGCCGTGTCGAACTCACGATCCCCGCCGGCGATCCGCTCCCGGCCGCCACCGCCCCCCATGTTGTCGCGCAACGCCCCGCCGAGACCGGCCTCACCTATACGATCGGCCCCATGGCCATCCGCTCCGAAGGCGGCAAACGCACCCAATATGTGATGTTCAACGCCGCTCCCGGCGCCTCCGAAACCGACGTCGTTCGCACCGCCGACGCCCGGCTCAAGGCCGCGATCGCCTCCGGCGATCTCCCGCTTCCCCCCGGCGCCACCTACCGCTGGGTCGGCCGCTACGAACAAAAATTAAAGGCGGACCGCACCCTCGCCTGGGTCATCGCCGCCTCCTTTGCCGTGATGATTGTGCTCATCTATGTCGGCACGCGTTCCGCCCTGATCACCGCCATCATCATCGGCTGCAACGCCACCGTCACCACCGCCGGCGGCTTCGTTCTCGTCTGGCTCTGGGGCGCCCAGCTCACCACCGCCGTCAGCATCGGTTTCCTCGTCCTGCTCGGCGTGATGTTCAACGACGGCATTCTCCTCGGCACCTACCTTCAGGAAAAATTCCGCACACCCCCGCGCGACCTCGATGACATGCACCAGCGCATCTTCGAAGCCGGCCTCCGCCGGCGCCGCCCCGCGATCATGACCAATGCCACCACCCTGCTCTCCCTCGTCCCCGTCCTCTGGGCGACCGGCCGCGGCGCCGAACTGATGGCCCCCATGATGCTTCCCGTGATCGGCGGCATGATCTTCGACATCGCCTCCCTCTTCTCCGTCCCCGTCTTCTACGCCTGGTATTGGGAACGCCGCCTCGCCCGCCCAACCCCCAACCAAAGTGTCACCTAATAGGTGACACTTTGGTTTCCACCGCACTCCTGCCTCGGCCGGTGCGCACGCTCGCATTTATCGCCCGCCTCCCGGGTCATCCCCCTCCGTAAAAGCCATGGGCAAACATCCTCCGCCCGACCTTCTCCCCGTGCTGCTCGCACGACGTTCCGAGTTCATCGGATTCCTCGCCGCGCGCCTGAACCATAACCGCGCCGATGCCGAGGATGTCCTTCAACACGGACTCGTCAAAGCCCTCGCCACCGCCGGCACCCTCCGCGACGACGAGCACCTCCTCCCGTGGTTCTACCAACTGCTCCGCCACGCCGTGGTCGACCACATCCGCTCCCGCCGCGCCGCCGCCGATCGAGAACACCGCTGGAGCGACGAAGCCCTTCCCGCGCCCGAAACCACCGCCCGTCTTTGCGCCTGCATCGAGCCGCTCATCGCCACCCTCCCGCCCGCGCAAGCCACCCTGATCCGTCGCGCCGAACTCGCCGGCGAACCCGTCGCGTCCGTCGCCGCCTCCCTCGGCCTCACCCCCAACGCCGCCAGCGTCGCCCTCCACCGCGCCCGCGCGTCCCTCCGCGCCAAACTTCAATCCTTCTGCGGAGACTGCGCCAGCGGCGCCTGCCTCGATTGCGACTGCGAATAATAGCCCGTCAACCCGCGGTTCTTTCTCCGCGTCGCCCGCGTAAGATTCCGGCGACGACTCCGTCTCCCGGGTAAATGCACCCGCACTCCTCTCCTTCCCACTGCCACGCCACCAGCGCGCCCGGCCCCGGTGACGCCCCGGCCTACATGGGACTCCCCCACGAACGCGTCCTCCGCCCGCGCTTTTACGTCGCCCTCGCGCTCACCCTCCCCGTCCTCGTCCTCGCGATGGGCCCGATGTTGCCCCTCCCGCTGGCGCCCTCGCTTTCGCCGCGCCTCAACGGCTGGCTCCAGCTTGTATTGACCACGCCGGTGTTTTTCTGGAGCGGCGCGTTCTTCATTCGTCGCTGGGCCAAATCCCTCCGTGAACGCGACCCCAACATGTTCACGCTCACCGTGACCGGCACCGGCGCCGCGTATTTCTACAGCGCCGCCGCCGTGCTCTTCGGCCGGCACTTCCCGGCCGCCCTCCACACCGGCGCGCACGGTGTTCCTCTCTATTTCGAAGCCACCGCGTTCATCACCACGATCGTGCTTCTCGGCCAGATCCTTGAACAACGCGCCCACGCCCGCACCGACGCCGCCATCCGTGCGTTGATGGACCTCGCCCCCGCCACCGCCCACCGCGTGCGCGATGGTCGTGAAGAAGACGTCCCCGTGGCCGGCATCGCCATCGGGGACCTCCTTCGCGTCCGCCCCGGCGAAAAACTTCCCGTCGACGGCACGCTCAGCGAAGGCGCCGGCGACCTCGACGAATCCATGCTCACCGGAGAGCCCGATCCCGTCGCCAAAACCGTTGGCGCCAAAGTCAGTGCCGGCACCCTCAACACCACCGGCTCCTTCCTCTTCCGCGCCGACCGCGTCGGCGACGCCACCCTCCTCGCCCAGATCATCCGTCTCGTCGAAGAGGCCCGGAACAGCGAAGCTCCCATCCAGCGCCTCGCCGACCGCGTCTCCGCCTGGTTCGTCCCGACCGTCGCCGCGACGGCCGTCCTCACCTTCGTCCTCTGGCTCTGGCTCGGCCCCGCCCCCGCCGTCGTCCACGCCCTGGTCAACGCCGTCGCGGTGCTCATCATCGCCTGCCCCTGCGCCCTCGGGCTCGCCACGCCCGTTTCCCTCGTCACCGGCATCGGCCGCGGCGCCCGGGCCGGCATCCTCGTCAAGGACGCCGCCGCGCTCGAACGGCTCACCTCCGCCACCGTCGTGCTCGTCGACAAGACCGGCACCCTCACCGAAGGAAAACCCCGCGTCGTCTCCCTTGAACCCGCGTCGTCTTTCACCGCGGACGAATTCCTCGCCCTCACCGCGTCCGCCGAGTCGCCCAGCGAACACCCGCTCGCCCGCGCCCTCGTCGCCGCCGCTCACGACCGCAATCTCACGCTCGCGCCCGCGACCGGCTTCTCCGCCGAACCCGGCCAGGGTGTCACCGCCCGTGTCAACGGACACCTCGTCCACGTCCACCGCGCACCCGCCGATTCCACCGCCCATGCCGACGCCACGCTCATCGGCGTCACCATCGACAACACTTTCTCCGGCACGATCGCCCTCGCCGATTCCATCAAGCCCACCACGCCCGCCGCCATCTCCGAACTCCACCGCCTCGGCCTGCGCATCGTCATGGTCACCGGTGATCGTGAAGCCACCGCCCGTGCCGTCGCCGGCGAACTCGGCATCGACTCCGTCCACGCCGGCGTCACCCCCGCCGGCAAACAGCGTCTCGTCCGCGAACATCAGGCCCGCGGCGAAGTCGTCGTCTTCGCCGGTGACGGACTCAACGACAGCCCCGCGCTCGCCGCCGCCGACATCGGCATCGCCATGGGCACCGGCACCGACGTCGCCCTGCACAGCGCCGGCCTCGTGCTCGTCAAAGGCGACCTGCGCGCCCTGACCCGCGCCGTCCACTTAAGCCGCGCCACCCTGGCCAACATCAAGCAAAACCTCTTCTTTGCTTTTCTCTACAACGGCCTCGGCATTCCCGTCGCCGCCGGCCTCCTGTATCCGTTCACCGGATGGCTCCTGAGCCCGATGCTCGCCAGCGTGGCCATGAGCCTCAGCTCCATCAGCGTCGTCGCCAACGCCCTCCGTCTGCGCCACGCCCGGCTCCAGGCATGAAGCCAAACCAAAGTGTCACCTAATAGGTGACACTTTGGTTTGCCGCCGCGCGCCTTCCTCCGCGGCCCTTGACGTTGCATCCTCACCGGCTTTTTCGAAACTCCGGGACATGCCGCTGCCCCGCCTCGTGTGCCTCACCCTCGGTCTGCCTGCGCTCGCGCTCGCCGCGGCGACACCGCCACCCGTCGCGCTCAAAGACTTTCTCGGCCTCTGCGGACACACCGTCCAATTCAAACCCGAACGCTACGAAGGCGTCACGAGCATCGTCCGCGACTACCATCCGGTCTCGTGGGATCTCGCCGACGACTCTGCAACGCCCGCACCGCTTCCGTTCGCCAAAAACCGCGTCGACTGGGACCACGTCTATGGCGGGTGGCGCAAAGCCGGCCTGCGTGTCCACGCCAGCCTCATGTTCTCCGGCTTCCCCGCCGAAAAATGGAAAAATCTCGAGACCGACTCCCACGCCTATGCCCGCGCCTTCGCGAAGATGGCCGGCCCCGGCGGACGCGACTGGATGGAGGCCGTCGAGATCGGCAACGAACCCGGCCACTACTCCGACGCCGACTACGCCCGCGTCTTCGACGCGATGAGCAAGGGCGTCCGTGAAGGTGACCCTCAACTCAAAATCGCCACCTGCAACGTCACCGCCGGCAAAAGCAGCCACTACGACAAGCCCATCGAACTCTTCCGCAGCCGCCTCGATCGCGTGGATATTTTCACCGTCCACACCTACGCGCAGACCGACGGCTGGCCCACCTGGCACCGGACTTTTCCCGAGGATCCCGCCACCCCTTACCTGAAGGACGTCCGCGCCGTCGTCGCTTGGCGCGATGCCCACGCCAAAGGCAAACCCGTCTGGGTGACCGAATTCGGGTGGGACGCCGCCACCAGCCTGGAAGGACGCAAAGGCGACTTCGCCAAATGGGCGGGCAACGTGACCGACACCGCGCAAGCCGCCTACCTGCTCCGCTCCATCCCGCTCTTCCTCGCCGAGGGCGTCGAACGCGCCCACATCTACTTTTTCGACGACAAGGACGAACCCCAGATGCACGGCGCCGCCGGCATCCTGCGCCACGGCAAACCCAAACCGTCCTGGTATGCCCTCCGCCAGATGCAACGCCTCCTCGGCGACGCCCGCCTGGAGCGTCTCGACCGCGAGGCCTCGCTCTACACCGCCCGCTGGCGCAAACCCGACGGCAGCTGCTGGCTCATGCTCTGGACGCCCAAGGCGGACAGCGACACCACCACGCCGCACACGATCACCTCCCGCCCCCTCGGCGAAATCATCCCCATGGCCCTCACCGCCACCGATCCCGCCACCCTTCGCACCGCCCCCGCCGGCACCGGCCGCTGGTCGGTCCCCGTCGGCCCCCGCCCGGTCTACCTCCGGGTCGCACCTTGAACGACCGCCCCCTCGCTCTGGGATCACGTCCCCCCGTTTCCCCCGAAATTGAGCAAAACGCAAAGGCCGCGGCGGGCGCCGCGCTCGATTCGGGCATCACTTTTTTTGATCGCCGCCCGCGGCCGGAAGGTCCCGTAACTCCGACTCGCCTTTTGCCAGTCGGTTGCCACGCTCCGCTCATTCCACTCATGAGCATCCGCTTCCGCTTGCTTCTGATCGCACCCGGTTTGTCCTCCGCGATCCCCGCCTCCGCCAAATCCCTCGCGATCGTCAACTCCGGCTTCGAAACGGATACCGGCATCGACAACAGCGGCAACGCCATGGGCCTCATCCGCTCCAACCGGCGCGCATGAACTACGGCTACGTTATCGATTCAAAACAGGGGTTCATCTACCAGGTATTCGCCGGCACCTTCTCCGGCCCCCAGATCATCGCCTGCACCCGGCGCCTCTGGGCCGATCCAAATTACTCGAAATCGCACCTCGGGATCGTCGACATTTCCCGCATGACGCCGAGCGCCGGACTCGCGGATTTGCCGGCGCTCATCGCCTTCCTCAAGAGTGACCCGCACACCAGCCAGCGGCGCTGGGCCGCCATCACCGCCACCCCGCTCGTCACCGCCGGATCCATGGTCTATCGACATCAAATGGCCGGCCGCCATCCGTTCGGGGTCTTTTCAACCTGGGAATCCGCCTGCGGCTTCCTCCAGCTTGATATGGCGGAGCCGCCCGCCCTGACGTTTTTCTCCGACCTCGCCACCAAAACAACACCCCCCGTGGTCTGATCCCTGCGACGTCACGCCGTCGCCACAGGCATCCGACGCCCAAAACCGCGGACTCGGTTTTTTATCAGCGCCCTTCGTTTTGTTAATATTGTTATGATCCTGGGGGACTTACCCTAAGAAAAGATCGTATCGGGCGTTGTGCCTTGTTGAATACCGCAATCCTGATGCGTTCTCCGGCATATCCCGCCTTCGGCCTCACCCTCGTCGTCAATCACGCCTGCAATCTTCGCTGCAGCTATTGCTACACCGGCGCCAAATTCCACGCCTCCATGCCCGCCGAGGTCGGTGAATACGCCGTCCAGCGCGCGCTCTCCAGCATCCGCCTCCGCGGCACGCTCCACCTGGGCTTTTTCGGCGGCGAACCCCTCGTCGAGGCCCAGCGCATCCGCGAATGGATCCGCACCACCCGCCGCGCCGCCCGCCTTCAGGGCAAACACGTCCGCTTCAACCTCACCACCAACGGCACGCTCACCGACGCCGACGCCCAGGCCGTGCTCATGGATCCCGACGTCGATCTCACCATCAGCTGCGATGGCACCCCCGAACTGCACGACCGGCACCGCCGCGATGTCCAGGGCCGCGGCAGCTACGCGCAAGTCGAGGCCACCCTGCGCACATTGATCGCCGCCCACCGGCCTTTTTCCGTCAACATGGTCGTGCGCCCCGACACCCTCGCCGGCCTCCCCGCCGGCCTCACTCATCTCCACGGGCTGGGCGTCACGCGGTTCACGCTGTCGCTCGATGTCTGGACCCAATGGACCGGTCCCGACCTCGAAAACCTCGCCCGCATCGTGGACGCCGCCGCCGACCTCTGGCAACGCTGGCTCCCGGAGATCAGTATCGACTGGTTCGATACACGCATCGCCGCCCTCGCCGGACTCGACTCCGTCGGCACCGACACCCGTTGCGCCTTCGGCGAAGGCGAGGTCACCGTCGCCCCCAGCGGACGCCTCTATCCCTGCGAACGCCTCGTCGGCGAAGACCGCCCCGGCCATCCGCTCCAGCTTCCCGGGCTCGTGACCGACGGCGAGGACTTCCTCGACATGCGGGCGCCCTGCGCGGACCCGGCCGGGGCATGCGCCTCCGGCACCGCCTGCCGTTGCACCAACTACGTCCGGACCGGATCGACCGCGCAGGAGGACAACCTGCTCCACGCGCTTGACGACGCCGTCCACCATTCGCTCGAACGCCTGATCTCCGTCAACCCATGAACAACCACCCCAGCCCCGAAGAACTGCCGGACGACTACGAAGCCCGCATCCGGAAAACCCGCCACGAAGGCGAATCCTCCCTGGCCAGCAAGGCCCTCACCTTCCTCCTCCTTGCGGGCGGCGCGGCCACCGCCGCCGCCGTGATCGTGCCCGGACGCACCTCCGGCGCCTCGCGAACCGCCCGCCTGGAATGGCAGCATCGCGAAGCGGAAATCAACCGCGTCGTCACGGCGCCCGCATCGCCGGCGGACCCCGTCCAGCCGTGAACCCGCCCGTCCGCCGCGGGTGGCGCATCGGCCTCCGCATCGCCGAACGCTTCCTCGCCGTCGTTGGTTTCTGCGCGCTCGTTTACCACACCTGCTTCGACTTCACCGTCATCATCTCGGGCTCGATGTCGCCCACCCTCCAAGGCAACGACGAAGCCACCGGAGACCGCGTCCTCTTCGAAAAAATAACCGGCCGCTTTCGCGCACCCCGCCGCTGGGAAATCCACCAGTTCCACACCCCGGAGGGACTCACCGTTGCCAAACGCGTGGTCGGGCTTCCAGGCGAACGCATCTCCCTTCGCGACGGTGTTCTCTGCATCGACGGAAAACCCGTTCCCATTCCCGCCCATCTCTCGCACCTCCGCTACTACCCTTTCGGCAACCTCGCCGCAGGTCACGAAGTCAACTGCGGGACCGGCTACTACCTTCTAGGGGACGATTCCCGCGACTCCATGGACAGCCGCTACGGAGGCGTCCTCGCTCCCGGCCGGTTCACCGCCCGCGCCTGGCTCGTGCTCGGCCCCGGCGCCCGCCGCGGCCTCGTGCGTTGAACCCGATCATGTAGATCGGAGCGGGGTCATTTGATCCCCGCGCGTGCATCCGTCGCCACGATGTAACGCTGGAACCACCTGAAGAAGAGCATCACCGGCAGCGTCGCCAAAACGGCGCACGCCAGGATGTCACCCCATTGCACCGGCGGCTGCGTGAACAAATTCGCCAGGCTCAACTGCACCGTGCGCGTCTCCCCGCGCGTCGTGATCATCAGCGGCCACAAAAAGTCGCCCCAGTGCGCCAGCAAATCGAGCACCACCACCGTGGCCAGTGCCGGCCGCACCGCGGGCAACGCCACGTTCCAGAACAACCGCCACGGCCCCGCGCCATCCATCACCGCCGCCTCCTCCAACGTCGCCGGCACCGACAGAAAATGCTGCCGCAGAAAATAAATATTAAACGCCTTCGCCAGGAACGGCACCGTCAATCCCGCCAGCGCCGCGCCATGACCACCCGTCAGTCCCAGATCGCGCGCCGTGAAAAACAACGGCACCGCCAGCACCTCCACCGGCAAAATAATCAAGACGACCACGCCCGCGAACACCCCTTCGCGCCCCCAGAATTCCAGCCGCGCAAACGCATAGGCCGCCATCGCATTGATCAGCAGCCCGCCCCCGCCGATCACCACGACCTGCATCGTCGAGTTGAGCAACGCGCGTCCCAACCCCGCCCGACGCCACGCATCCGCATAGTTCTCCAGCGTCCATCCGTCCATGCCCCACCACCCGCCGCCAAAAATCGACGCCTCCTCCCTCAACGACGCCGCCACCATCCACACCAACGGCGACAAAAACACCACCGCCACCACCAGGCTCACCGCCCACGCCCCGTAGGCCGCGAGCAAACTCGCGCTCCGTCCACCCGTTGCTCCCGTCCGCTTCATTCCCGCTCCTCCTTCAACACCCGCCGTTGCACCCACGCGACTCCACCTACCAACACCAAAAACGCCATCGCCGCCGCGCACGCCCGTCCAAGGTCCTGGCTCACAAACGTTGTTTCATACACGGACTGAATCAGCGACAGCGTGCTGTTCCCCGGACCGCCCCGCGTCATCAGATACGGCTGCACAAAAATCCGGAACGCCAGGATCGTCGTCACCGTCACCACAAAAATAATCGTGTTGCGCATCGCCGGCACCACCACGTGCCACACCCGCTGCCACGCCCCCGCCCCGTCGATCTTCGCCGCATCCAGGAGCTCCTTCGACACGCCCTGCAAGCCCGCCAAAAACACCATCATCTGCAACCCGACACCCTGCCACACCGACATCAGCGCGATCGCCGGCAGCGCCAGCGCCGGGTCACGTAACCAAGCCTGCGGCGGCACGCCAAACACGCCCAGCGCCGCATTCACCGGCCCCATCTCGCCGCCCTGCGCCGGCTGATACAGCAGCGTCCACAGCACCGCCAGCACCGGCATCGCAACGACGACCGGCACGAAGAACACCACCCGCAACCACTGCCACTCCCGCTCCGGCCGGTTCACCCACAACGCCAGAAAGAACGCCCCCGCCGTCTGGGCCGGCACCACCAGCAGCGCGAACATCCACGTATTCAAAAACGCACGACGAAACCGTCCGTCTTCCCACAGCCCGGTATAGTTCTCCACGCCCACACCCCGCGCCCGTTCCGGCGAAAGCAGATCCGCATTCGTAAAACTCCACACCCCCGCCCGCACCAGCGGCCAGACCACAAACACCGCCAGCAACGCCAGCGCCGGTGTCAAAAACCATCCCGCACTCCGCCCGCGTTCCTGTTCCCACCGCGTCATCGCCGTCCCTCCTCGCGCCGCTCAACCACCGCCTGCACCTCCGCCTCCGCCTGCCTCAAACGCGCCTCCACCTCCGCCCCGCGGGCGATATCCCTCAACGCCGCCGCAAACCGCCCCGTGAGCGTCGCATAATACGGCGTCCGCGGACGGGCCCGCGCCGCCGTCTCCAGCTGCTCGCGAAACAACCGATACGGCGGCTCCGCATACTCCGGAAAAAACGTGAACGCCGTCCGCCGCGCCGGCACCGCGCCATTCGCCCGCACGATCGGCACCACACCCGTCTCGACTCCCGTCACCCACTTTACCCAAAGCGCCGCCAGCTCCGTATTCTTCGCCCGCGCCGACACACCCCACGCCCAGCTCCCGCACGGTGCGACCGCCTTCTCACCGACCCGCGGCAATCGCATCGCTCCCAATCGTCCCCCTTTCGCCGCCAGATGCCCGCGCGCCATCCAGTGCCCGCTCCAATCCATCGCGACCTTCCCGTTCCCAAACGGATTCGGGTCCACCGGATCCGTCGCCGCATACCCTTTCGCAAACACCGTCTGCCATGCCCGCAAACTCCACACGTTTTCCCCGCTCGCCAGCACGCCCCGCACCTCCGCTCCGTCCTTCGCAATCAACGCCCCTCCCCCGCTCCACACCACCGGGCTAAACGCATACGTGAACCACTCGTCCGCACTTTCATCCATGTGCATCGCCACCGGCTCGATCCCCGCCGTCTTCAACTTCCCGCACGCCGCCACGAACTCGTCCCACGTCCATCCTTTCGCATCCACGTCCGCCGACACCTCCACGCCGGCCTTCGCCAGCAACACGCGGTCATAATACAAGACCACCGCCGAATCGAACGCACCCAACGCATACAGCCGCCCGTCCACCGTCCCTTGCTCCACAATCGTGGGCAGAAAATCGTCCAACTCCTCCTCCGTCCAAAACCCGCCCAACTCCGCCAGCAATCCCGCCTCCACCCATCGCGCCACCATCGGCCCGTCCAGATCAAACGCATCCGGCAGGTCCCGCGCCGCCGCCGCGATCGCCAGCTTCTCCGCATACTGAAAATCCGGAAAAAACGTCAGCTCCACCCGCACGCCGCGTTGCGCATGCGCCGCGTTAAACGCCTCCGCGATTTCCCGCATCGCCCGATTCTCCGCCTCCTGCCCTTGATGCGACCACACGCGTATCACGTTTACCTTCTCCGCTTCATCCTCGCGCTGTCCCACGCGGCTTCGTCCGCATCCTGACACGCACATCAGCACCACCCACACAGCCACGACCCACATCATCACCGATCTCAAACTGCGACTTCCGCGGGCCGTCATGCCTCATTATGAGAACACGCCCCTCCGCCGCAAAGCCTCGTCTCCCTCCAAAAACAGATCGGGGCGCGCCCCGATGGAGCGCGCCCCTGCTTAATTCTTCCCCGGTGGAGCGCGTTGACCTCAACGCGCTCGGCCCATCCTCAAGGCGACGGCACCGGCGCCACGCGCACGCCGTCCGCCATCACGTAGCCGTTTGTGCCCGTCGTGCGGAACTTCACCTCCGCGTTCGTCGGCGACAGCGCATACACGCCGAGCAACACCCAGGTGTTGCTGTCCGTCTGCTGATTCACCGTCACGGTCGAGGTGGCTCCGCTCGTCTGCACGATGTCCACCGGCACGTTGCTCGCGCGATTCGTGTCGGCCGGCCAGCGCGCATACACGAGATAATTTCCCGCCGTCGCGATCGCCGGTTTAAACGAGAACGTCTTCGTGCCTTTCCCCGTGTTGCCGTCATGCACGTAATTCGTTCCGAGGAACCCGGGTGTGCCCGTCGAGGCTGTCCACGTGCCGGTGCTCACCACCGACGCCGTGTCCGTGTTGTCCACCGTCGTGTAGCCGGTCGTCGGCGCCGGGATGAACTTCATCGCGTCCGCAATCACAAACCCGCTCGTGCCGGTCGTGCGGATCGTCGCCCGCGCGTTCACCACGGCGAGGTCATACACGCCGAGCAGGTTCCACTGCGCGCCGTTCGTCTGCTGGTTCACGGTCACCGTCGAGACCGACAGGTCCGCCGAGCGAATATCGAAGGGCACATTCGTGGCGCGGTTGCTCGCCGCCGCCCAGCGCGCATACACCAGATATTCCCCGTCCGCCGTCAGCGGCGGCACAAACGCAAAGGTCTTCGTGCCTTTCGCCGCGTTTTCGTCATGCGCGTAGTTGCTTCCGTAATACCCGGTGTTCGTCGTCGAGCCGACCCAGCTGCCCACCTTCACCACGTTCGCGGTCGTGGCGTTGTCCACCGTCACCGTGCTCGGCGCCGCCCGCGTGCCGCTCCACGAACGCACCCAGTCGACTTCCATCACCTGGTTGTGCACCTGCGCGCCCGGATTGTTGCCACCCCAGCCGCCCATCTGCAGCGAGAGGATGAAATACGCCGGCACGTTGATCACGCGGCTGTTCGCGTATTCCACCGTCTTGATGCCATCGATGTAGAACGCCAGCACCCCCGGCTCCCAATACACGCCATACGTGTGGAACCCGTCACCGGTCGCCGGATACGTGATGTCGTGCCACTCCGCCGACTTGTGCGATGCGTCGTAACCATCCCAATGCAGTGCGTGCTGCGCCACGTTCGCGCCCCAGATTCCGAGGCTCTCCATCACATCGACTTCCATGCCGCCGTTGAAGGTCGTGGCGGTGTCGCCCCAGTCATCCTTCACGCCGAGGTCCACCGCGTTTCCGTAGTTTGTGTTCGCCAGCGTGCCCCAGCGCACCGTTGCGTCCTCGGTCACGGTATAGGCCGTGCCGTTGATCACGAGTTGCGGACGATCCGCCGCGTTCGCCGCCTCGCTACTGTGAAACGCGAGCAGCTTCGTGCGCATAAACGTGTCCGCCAGCACGAGGCTCACGATCTTGTCGCCCGCCATCTGCTGCGCCACGTAGTCGGTCACGTCGATCGTGATTTCGCTGCCCGCCGACACCAGGTTGTTCCACTTCTGCGCGACCCAGATCGGATTGGGCACCGGCTTGTTGTTCCAGGTGATCGTCGACTCGCTCCACGAATCGTCGCCAAGCTTCATCGCCACGAGGTTGTTCGTGCCGCCCGTCTCCATCGACGAGACCTTCACCTTCAACGTCGCGCTCGTCACCGTGCCCGGACTCACGCCGGTCAGATCGAACTTCAGATAGGCCCGCCGATACGAGTCTTTCCACCCGTAGCTGCCGCGGTCCGGCATCAGCCAGAACGCCGGCCACAATCCGGTGACCGCCGGATATTTGATGCGCGCCTCGATGTAGCCGTGCTGCTGCGCATGATTGAAGAACGTGCTCACCTCGCCCGTGGCGTAGCTGTAGTTCGTTCCGCTGTAAGTAATCGCACGCTGCTCGGCCTTCAGCTTCAGCTTGCCGTCGGCGACGGTGATATTCTCCGGCGCCGTTCCCGCCGAACCGGCGATCCCGGCGTGATGCGAACCGAGCCGCCACTTGGTGCCGTCGACCACGGTGCCGTTAAACTCGTCTTCAAACACCGGCGTCCAGGTTCCGGGCACCAGCGGATCGACCGCATGCAAGGTTCCGCCGAGAGCCAGCGAACCGACCAGGGCCGCCGCGGTGCGTTTCAACCGGCATCGCGGCAGCAAACGGGCACGACGTAGCGGGTCCACTCCAACAGGGGTATTCATTTTCATAGGGGCAAAGTCACCCTACCGTGATTCGCGTCCAAAGTGTTAGCGCATCGCCGACCGCAAATATGGCTATCGCTGATTCCGGCTCGCCGCCGGGCGACCGCCTCAGCCGCGGTTTACCTTCACGGCGAGCCGCGCGCTTTCCAGGAGCTGGATTCGGACGATCCCCGACAAGGTCGATCCGGCGATCGCCATCTCCGCGGCCGCAGGATCCGATTGTATCCATTCGACTGCTACGGATCGCAGTTGTCCGTCGCGCGTGGAGCCGTCCAGGATCTTGCCGGCTGACTGAAACGCCAACGCAGGGGAGGTCGTTTGCGCGGCGCGGCTGAAGGACAGCAACGCCGCATCGCGCACGCCGCCCGCCGGAAGCAGCTCCGCCCACGCGGAGGCCGCCGTAATGTCGCTGCCCGTCCAGAGCCCCATCAAACGATCCAGCGCCGGCGCCCTCGAAACCCCGGGGCATCTCGCCACCCACGCGGCGACCTCCGCGGGCGCCGTATGGCCCCACGCCGAAACCAACGTGAGCACGGCGCCCTCGCGGGCCGTCCCCTCCGGAAGACCGGACAGAAATCCGGCCGCGGCCCGGGGATCCTTTTGCGCCCACGTGCTCACCAGCGAGCTCAACGCCTGGTTGAGCGCTTCGCCCTGGGCCAGCGTGCGCGCCCATGCGGATGCCGCGACAGGATCGGCCTCCGCCCATTTGCCCGCGACCATGGCGACCAGTGCGGGATTGTTTTGAGCGGACACATAAGCCGACGCGGAGTGCGGATCGCGCTCCGCCCATTGATACGCCATCTGCTCCAGCGCCCGGGTCTTCGTCGCGCCTTCCGGCAACGACTTCATCCATTCCACGGCCTTGTTCACATCGGCGCCCGACCAGAGCGCGGAGACCTGTCCCAACAGATCGAGCATCTGCGGGTCCACGGTGGCGCCGCCCGGCTCGGTGACCACGAGCAGCGACAACAGGCCGGCCGCGGTGGCGGGCGCCGTTCCCGCCCATATGCGAAAAAACGGTCCGTAAAGCTCCTTCCGGCTCGCCTCCGGCAACGACTGCTCGGCCCACACAACCATCGCCTCCGGGTCCCTCGCAGCCATCGCCTGCGCCAACACATCCCGGGCCTGTTGATGAAGCTGATCGGCTCCACCGCGTTTTCCAAACCAGGCAAGCGCCCCCGTGAGATCCCGCCGCGCCCACTCGCTTAGAAGCGCCGCACGGGTCTCGGCCCTCAAATCCCCATCCGCAATGGAATCCATCGCCTCCAGCATGTCCGCCATTGCCTCCGAGGTGATCGACGCCGCCCACTCCGACAGCAACCCGGTCCGCCGTTTTTCGTCGGTTCCACGGAGCGCCGCCTCCCAGGAACCGCGGAATTCGCCAGCGGGAGACTTTGAGGTTTCGACCGGCTCGGGCCGCGAGCCCGCCCCTTCGCCGTCCCTGAAGAGCAAACCACCCGAAACCAGCACCGCCGCCAGAGCGGCCGCCAGAGCGGCCGCCGGAACCAGGAGCCGCCTGGAAGGTTTTGCGGCCGTTTGCTTGATAGACTTCATGGTTTGAATCCTGACTTTTCGTAGGGCCGTCGCTTGCGACGTGCCTCGCCTGTCGGACGGCGTGGCGCAAGCGCCAGCCCTACATATAATCAGAGCCTCACGGAGTCGCCGTGAGGTTGTCGAAGGTCACGGTGGAGAGCACCGTGTTATCGTGGCTGCACACCGGCAGCCCGATGTAGACGTCCGTGCCCATGGTCAGCGTGACCGAGGTCACCAGAGTCCAGTTGACGCCGTCCACGGACTTGTAGCCGGTGAACGTGCTGCCGGTGCGCGTCAGCCGCACCCAGTTGTTCGGCGCGCTGTTGAGCGAGCCGCCGGCCACGCTGCTCGTGGCGCTTCCGCTGGTCGTCGCACGCGATTGGAACCGGAACCCGTTGCCCGGCGTCACCGCCATGAGCGCAAACTTCGATCCGGGTGCCAGGCTTTCACGGATCATCACGCCGGCCTTCGCCCATGTGTTCGTGTTGCCTTGCGAGGCCACCCGCACGCGGATGTCGCAGTCGCCGCTGGCCGGCATTCGGGCGAAGTGAAACGCATCCGCCGCGCCGGTGATGTCCGCACCGGATCCGGCCACGGTAAAGACGCCGGCCGAGTAACTCGTCGAGCCGGCGACGCCCGCCGCACCGATGTCGCCGCCGGTCAAGGACCCGGACTGGGCGAACGCAACGAACGCATTCGCCGCGAGCGCCCCGAGGTTGATGCGCACTTCGTCGACCAGTCCGCGCAACTCATAGCGGTGCAACTGGCGCGTGGTCGTGCCCGCTCCGAGCAGGTTCGACACGCTGGAGTTGAGATCCGCCCCGATTGTGCCCGTGCCGATCTGGTTCGCAGCCGCAGGCGACCCGTTGAGGGCGGTCCAGTAGAACTTGAGATTCCCGGCCACGCCGGCCTGACCATCGTAAGTCACCGCCACGTGATACCAGTCATTGGCCACGAAGGCATGGGTTCCCGTCGTGGGAATCGTCGCCGCGAACGCAGCCGTGCCGTCGTAGAACGACAGCGTGCCCGCGTTCACCCGGAAGAGGAAACCGCGGATCGAATCGCCGTCGTGCGCGAGGATGTTTTGCTCGCCGGCGGTCGTGCTCAGCGAGACGAACGCCTCGTAGGTAAACGATCCATCGGTCCCTTGCAGACTCGACTGCGGCACCGCACCGGCCGTGAGCGCACCGCCGCCGACCGACGAGGTCGTCGTGTGGTAGTTGTTGTCACCCGAGGCGAGCACGTTGAAGGCGCTGCCGTAGCCGGTAAAGGCCGTGGCTCCATAACCGCCCGTCCCGGTGTTGTCCCGGCCGGTCGTGCCGCCGGTGTTGGTGAAGTCGAGCGCGGACCCGCCCGAACCTTGGTTGACGATGGTCCCGGACGCCGCGTCAAACGTGTAGTGACCGACCATCGGATCCGCGGGTGGCGGCGGAGCGACGGTGACACTCACGTTGTCGAACACCACGCGCGACGAGGAGCTGACGTTGTGACTGCACACCGGCAGGCCGGCATACACGGTCGCACCCATGGCGATCGTGGTGGAGCTCACCTGCGTCCAACTCGTGCCATTGGAGGATTTGTAGGCGATGAACGTGCTGCCGCTGCGCACGAGACGCACCCAGTTGTTCGGCGAGGTGTTGAGACCGCCGCCGGATAACGTGGTGGTGTCGCCACCGGCCGTCGAACGGGACAGGGAGCGGAAACCGTTGCCGGGCGTCACGACCATCGTCGCGTGGGGCGAGTTGGGTTGCAGGGTGTCGCGAATCATCACGCCGGCCTTCGCCCAGGTATGCGTGTTGGTTTGAAAAGTCACGCGGGCGCGGATGTCGAAATCGCCGGTGACGGGCTGCCGCACAAAGTGGAACGCGTCCTCCAGAAGGGCGATGTCGGCCCCCGAACCATAAACGGTGAAAACACCGCCGGTTTCACTTGCGGAACCCGCTGCATCGACCGTGCCGATATCACCGCCGGTCCAGGGCGCGGGCGGACTGGCCGGAGGTTCGGAGCGCGTGCCGCTCCAGGAGCGCACGTAATCCACCTCCATGACCTGGTTGTGCACCTGCGGACCGGCGTTGTTGTTGTCCCAGCCGCCCAGTTGCAGCGACAGCAGGAAATAGGCGGGCACGCTCATCACGCGCGCGTTGACGTGTTCGCCAGTCTTGACGCCATTGATGTAGAACGCGAGCCGGCCGGGCTCCCAATAAACGCCGTAGGTGTGGAAGCCATCGGGCGAGGCCGCATACGGGATCTTGCTCCAGCTGGTGGTCTTGTGCTGCGTATCATAACCGTCCCAATGCAGCGCGTGGCTCGTGACATTGGGGCCCCAGATGCCGAGGCTCTCCATGATGTCCACCTCCATGCCGTCGCTGAAAGTCGTCGCGGTGTCGCCCCAGTCATCCTTCACGCCGAGATCGACGGCGCTGCCGTAATTGTTGTTCGCAAGCGTGCCCCAGCGCACGGTGGCGTCCTCGGTCGCGGTGTAGGCCGTGCCGTTGATCACGAGTTGCGGACGAACCGCCGTGTTCGTCGCCTCGCTGCTGTGGAAGGCAAGGAGCTTCGTGCGCGCGAACGTGTCCGCGAGAACAAGGCTGACGATCTTGTCACCGGACATCTCCTGCGCGACGTAGCCGGTCACATCGATCGTGATCTCCGTGCCCGCCACGACCTGGTTGTTCCAGCGTTGTTCGATCCAGATCGGATTGGGTGCCGGCTTGTTGTTCCAGGTGAGGGTGGATTCGCTCCACGAGTCCTCGGCGAGCTTCATCACGAGGAGATTGTTCGTGCCGCCGGTATCGAAGGACGAAACCGTGAGCTTGAGCGTGGCGCTCGTCACCGTGCCCGGGTCGACGCCGGTCAGATCGAATTTGAGGTAGGCGCGGCGGTGGGCGTCCCGCCATCCGTAACTGCCGCGATCCGGCATCAACCAGAAGGCGGGCCAAAGCCCGGTGACCGCGGGGTATTTGATGCGCGCCTCGATGTAACCGTGTTGCTGGCGGTGATTGAAAAACGTGCTGATCTCGCCGGTGGCGTAGTTGTAATTGGTGCCGCTGTAGGCGACGGCTCGCTGCTCGACCTTCATCTTCAACTTGCCGTCGGCGATGGAGACGTTTTCGGGGGCGATGCCGCCGGATCCGGCAATGCCGGCGTGATGCGTGCCCAGGCGCCACTTGGTGCCGTCGACGGTCGCACCGTCAAACTCGTCTTGAAACAGCAGCGTCCACGAACCGGGCACGGGGGGCACCGGCTGGGACTGCAAGGATCCGGCCAGGGCAAGCGCGCCGATCAAGGCCGGCACACCCCGCAACCGGCCGGGCGGCAGCAAACGGACGCGACGCAGCAACTCCATTCCGACAAGGGGTATCTTCATGGTGGGGGTAAGGGGTGAGCGGGCACCTTACTCCGATTTGATCGCCAGGTGTTAGCGCTTCGCCGACCAAAAATGTGCCTATCCCTGATCCTGCCCGTCCGCCAAAATCCCCGACGAATGGCCGCGGAATTCGTATCGTAAAATCGGATACAAAAAAGCCATCATCACGACATCGGCCCAAGGCATGGGCGGGAGGACGGACTCCCGCCAGGTTCAACAACTCATCCGGCCGGTGGTCCGGCGCTCACCCGCCCGACAACACCCGCGCCCTCGCCGTGCGCTCCACCAGCAACGCGCTGAACGCCGCCTTCTCTTCCGGCGACTGCGGATGCATCCGCGCAACCACCTCCGGCATTGCTTCGCGCAACGGCGACGTCGCCAGAAAATCCGACGCCATCACCGCCTGCCCGCGCGTCCGCAACCCGGCATACACGTGGAGCTCCAATTGCACGCGCAACGCGTCGTGCTCCGCCTTCAAGCCCAGCGCGGCCAGCACGAATAACAGCGCCTCCGCCGTGGAAAACTGGCCTTCGCCCTGCTGCGTGCGCAGCCAGTAGCGGCTCTTTCCCGTCATCGGCAGACTCACCCGCCGGCCCCACCCCTCGGTGTCCTTCTTCATGTCCGCCGCCTCGCCCCAGCTGCCGTCGAGCAGCAGCAGCTGCAAATTCCCCGGCACGGCGTCCGCCGGCATCGGTTCGCCCAGTGGATGCAGCACCCACAGTTCCTTGCCCGGCCTCACGACCTGCTCGCGCGCCGGAACCGCGTCATGGCGGTAGACATGCGTGCGCGCGCCGGAGACGACCCGCTGGATAAGGTGTCCCGTGCTGCTCGGCCTGAAAAACTCCCGGGAGTGCATCAGCACATCCACCGCCACCGGGCATTCCACCGTCCGCAACCCTTCGCACACGCACCAGCGCGGCACATGCTGGCAACGTATGCAGCGCAACGTGGGATTATGAACGACGCTTCTACCCATCGCGCGGTTATCACCCCCGCCCGGATCAATTACAAACACCGTTCTGCTCAGCCGTCATCGTGATCATAAATTTTGGACGGGGCGAACTCCTGCGTCTTCAGCCGGCGCCGCAAGGCCGGATGGCGCGGCCCGTCCACCACCACGCAGTCGCCCGGCAACGCGACGACATTGCGAATGACGTTCATCAACTTCTCCCGCTCCTCCCTCAACCCCGCCCGGTGGTTGAATGAGACAACCATTACGAAGAACGGACTGTCGGTAAAATAGCGCACTTCCTTGCGCAGAAGATGCAGGCGCTGGATCTCCGGAAATTCCCCGCAAAGCCGGTATAACGATTCCTGAAAATCCACCGGCATGCCGTGCGCGTGGAAGACATCCCCCTTCTTGTGTTCAAAGCGATCCTCAAGCACGGACTTCATGTCGCGGTAGAACACCTCCAATTGCTCCTCGCATCCCTGTGCTTTGCCCGGATTCCCCCTGCGGTGATGGAAATCGCTCATCACGAGCAAGCCCGCCTCGCGGTAGGCCGGATCGGAAGCCACCAGCGATTCCAGCAGCGGAAGACCGCGCTCATCATCGTTGGCCAGCAGCAGCCGCCCGTAATGAAACCGCCCCTCATACACCTGCGGATAACGCTCGTGATAGGCGGCATAGGCGGACAACCCCTGCCCGCGCCCGTAAAGCTCCTCCGTCCACGCCGCGACATTCATCATTTCGTAGCCGTGAAGCTTTTCGCCCGCGTCCTGCATGTTGCTGCACCTGTGCAACCGCTCCTCGATCGCGCGATACCCCTCGTGGCGCTCGCGCCAGAGAGGCAGCATCGCCAGCACCCAGCGGCGGTCCAGCTCCTCGCGCAGATGCTTGTATCCACGCCCGAAATACTCCTCGGCGGCGCCTCCGCGCAGGTCGACATCGCCCGTCCAGGCCGCCCCGATGTTCCGCAGCCGCTCCGACAGCGACGGATGACTGGAAGTCAGGTCGCTCGTCCGCGAAAGCTCCCGGCGCAACAGTTCCCGCATGCGCTGGGGCGTTTTGATCGCGCCGTCCACATGCCGCTGGAATTCGTCGAGAATGCACACATTGGGAAAGTTGCTCGTCCGGATGCGGTCCTCCATCGACTGCCGGAAGTCCTCCGCGTAAAGCACTCCGAGCGCGGCGGACTTCACCAGCGCCTGCGCACAGGCCTCCGCTCCGCACGCGGTCGTCGCGATGCGGTCGGCCTCGCGCTCGTGAAGCCGGCCCGCCACCAAACCATGATCCACCAGCGAAGGCATGAAACCGTCCAGCCACCGCCCCAGCACGCGACCGATCAACCCGCGACGTCCGCCGCTGAAATAGTCGTAGATGTTCACCACCGAGGCGTGCACCTGCATGATCCAGCGCACACTCAGGCAATGCCGCCGGGAGACATGGGCGATCTCATGCGCTAGCACCGTTTTGAATTCACTCCGTGAAAGGCAAAAGATCAGTGGAAACCCCACGTAAAGCGTGCTGCCCGTCCCCAGCAGGCCAAACCAGCGGGGCCGCTGCGCCACCGCCGCGTTCAACTCCATCGTGAACTCGATGCGGGAAAACTTCGGCGCATCGATCCGCTGCCTGATTTCATTGATGTCCCGAAACAGCAGCGCATGCGTGCGACGGTCCAGCTGCAGCGCACCCACGTCGGGCAGCGCGACCACCAGGCAACGGGCGACTTTCCACGAAACAAACAGGCCTCCAAAAAACAACAGCGCATCCACGATCACACTTCCATCGATCCACAAAAATCCCCCGAGTCCGGCCAGCGCCACCATCACCGGCAGCGCCTGGCACAGGATCAACCAGCGCAAGGCGCGAAACACCACCGCACGGTGCGCCGCCTTGAACTGCTCGGGATTCGCCGCCGCCAATTCCTCCAACCGGCGAATCTCCATCCTCCGCTTGGGCTCACGTATGATCATGCTCTTCAAACTTTAGCCCATCCCCCCAAGGTAAAGGCAATAAGCAGAAATTCTGCATCGAACCGATTTCTCGTGCCTCGGCCCCCGGCGGGAACCGATTACAAACAGAGTTTCAGATCGTGCTCCCATTGGTGCTCCAATTGCTCTTAAGCACAGCAACACAACACCACCGCGACTGTATGGTCCACCCCGACACCGAACTGCGTTTCGTCAATGATAACATCGGCTGGGGCGTCTTCGCCACCCGGCCCATTCCGAAAGGCACCATCATCTGGGCCCTCGACACCCTCGATCAGAAGTTCAACCCCGAGCAGGTTGCCGGGCTCCCGCCCTACGCGCAGGCCGCCCTCGAAAAATACTCCTACATCGACGCCCGCGGCCGCCACATCCTCTGCTGGGACCACGCGCGCTTCTTCAATCACTCCTGCAACGCCAACTGCCTCAGCCTCGGCTACGATTTCGAGCTCGCCATCCGCGACATCGCCGCCGGCGAGGAACTCACCGACGATTACGGGACCCTTAACCCGCTCGTCGCCTTCCCCTGCCTCTGTGACGCTCCCGATTGCCGGCAAGCCGTCCAACCCGACGACTTTGCCCGCCTAGGCGACCGCTGGAACACCCGGGCCCGCGAAGCCTTTTTCCTGATCCCCTCCGTGCCTCAACCGCTCTGGAACGTCCTCTCCGACCGCGCCGATATCGAGGGCGCCCTCGCCGACCCCAATCGCGTCCGGCCGATCCACGGCCACTACCGCCACGCCCTCGCCACCGGGGCGTTTTAACGCGGCCCGCGGGCGTGCGCTCCGGGATCGCCGGCGAAATCACCGCCCGGCCTTGGCGCCCCCCACCCAGCGGGTAAAACTTCGCGCGTTCACGATACGAACCGCCTCGACGCCGCACGCTCCTCCCGGGAGATTTCCTCCATCCCGTGACTCTGCGTCATCTCAGCTTCGCTCTTCTCGCTGCCTGCCTCGGCGCCGGTCTTCATGCCCAAACACCCCCGGCCGACACGCCGCCGCGCGTCGAATTCAAGCCCATCGCCCCGCGCGCCTATCCGCGACCCGTCGAGTCCGCGCTCGAGGCGCAGATCGCCCTCGCCCGCCGCGGCTTTTCCTCCGGCCCCATCGACGGCGTCTCCGGTGCCCAAACCGCCGCCGCCCTTCGCGCCTTCCAGGAATCCGCCGGCCTGCCCCTCACCGGCCGCCTTGACGACCCCACGCGCGCCGCCCTCACCCTCGACACCCCTCCGCTCGGCCAGCTCGCCCTCTCCGCCGACGACCTCGCCGGCCTCCAGCCCCTCGGAAAAACCTGGCTGGAAAAATCCGCCCAGTCGGCCCTCGCCCACGAAACCCTCCTCGAACTCATCGCCGAACGCACCCACTCGAGCCCCCGCTTCATCCAGGCGCTCAACTCCTCGGTCGACTGGCAGGCACTGACACCCGGCGCCCACCTCACCGTGCCCGCGATCACCCTTGCGCCGTTCCCGGCCAGGGCCGCCCGCCTCGAAGTGCGCCTGGCCGAGCACGTCCTCCAGGCCCGTGACGCCGACGGACGTCTCCTCGCGCATTTCCCCGTGAGCATCGCCAGCAAGGTGGAAAAACGTCCCGTCGGGGAACTCCATGTCACCGTGGTCATCGCCGATCCCAACTACACCTTCGACCCGGTGAATTTTCCCGAATCCGCCGAGGCCGCCCAACTCGGCCGCAAGCTCATCCTCGCACCCGGCCCCAACAATCCCGTCGGCGCCGCCTGGATCGGACTCGACCGCCCGGGCTACGGTATCCACGGAACCCCTACACCTGAGCACGTCGGCCGCACCGAGTCGCACGGCTGCTTCCGCCTCGCCAACTGGGACGCCCGCACCCTGCTCGACCTCGCCTCGGCCGGCCTGCCCGTCACGGTGCTGCCTTGAGGCCCGGCCCCGGAACCAGGAGGGAAGGCGCGTGCGGTCGGCACCGGCCAGTCGGATCCCCGAACCCACCATCCGGATCGCCCGCCGGCGCCGCCACGCCCGGCCTCGCGTCGTTTCCCCTGAAATCCAAGCGCTTGGCCGCAAAATAGGACGCCGTCCTATTCCCCCGCCCGTCGAATGCTGCTAGTCTCAGACGGTCCACGCCGCGCCTGATCGCCCATGACAGGCGCGTGGGTGGCACAGGTCGTGCGACCGGCAATCCTTCAATAAATTTGCACTTACCTGCGGCACCTCGCTTCCTCCCCGTGAACTTGCCGCCTGCCCGACACCCTTCGCCATGATTCCATTTCGCACGCTCCGCCGCTTCAGCCTCCTCGCCCTGCTTCCCGCTGCCCTCGGCGCGCAAACCGCGGTCTTCATCGGGCTCGGGGTCGACCCCACCGATTGGAACGACACCGCCAACTGGGATACCGTTGCGACGCCGTCTGTCACGGACAGCGTGCTCATCAACGCAAACCTCACCGTTTCCCTCACGAGCTTCGCCGAAGTGGACGAGGTCGCTTTGGGCGATTCAGGCACCGCGGGAGCCCTCACGGTCGGCGCCAGCGGCTCCCTCGCCATTACCGCGGACCTTTTGATCGGCTGCGGATGCACCAGCAGCTCCTTCACGGTCGAATCCGGTGGCACCGGCTCCAGCGCAGCGGTCTACGTAAACGCCAGCAGCACGTTCACGGTCAGCGGGGCGGGCTCGACCTGGACCTCCGAATACCTGTCCACCTCCGGACCCTCCGCAGCCATCGACGTAAGCGACTCCGCCGTTCTCGACACGGGCAGCCTCAATCTTGGCAACTTCGGCTCCGCCACCCTCGACATCAGCAGCGGCGGCGTCGTCTACACCATCGACGCCGATATCGCCTCCTACAACGGCCTCCTCGCCCAAACCAGCGGCGAAGTCACCGTCACCGGACTCGGTTCCGCCTGGAACATTGAGGGCTACCTCAACATTGGCTCCTACTTCGACGAAGCCGATTACTCCTCTGGCACGGTCATCATCGCCGACGGCGGCACGGTCAACGTCGGCGACGATGCTGGCGGTAGTTTTGACGGCATCGTCACCATCGATCCCAACGGCCTGCTTAAGATCGGCGATGGCGCGCTCGCCGGCACCCTGAACGCCGCGGAAATTGTTCTGACCGGCCTTCCCTCCGATCCCGGCGTCTCCGCCACGCCCGCCACCCTCGCCTTCAATCACACCGACGACCTCACCTTCGACGTGCTGATCAGCGGCGAAGGCCTCGTCACCAAGGCCGGCACCGGCACCACCACCCTCACCGCCGCCAGCACCTACACCGGCGATACCGTTGTCACCGACGGCACCCTCGTCCTCGCCAACACCGGCACCTGGGGCAGCGAAGCCGTCCAGGTCACCGGCGCCGATTCAACCCTCCGCGTCGGCAGCAGCTCCACCCTGGCCGCCACTCTCACCGTGACGGATGGCACGGTCGAAGTCGCCGGCGTGCTCGATATCGCCGCTCAGTCCAGCGTCGTTACGAACGGCACCCTTCACATTCTCACGGGCGGCCAGGTCAAGGACGCGGACATGATCGACGGCGGCATCACCTTCAACGGCACTTCCGTCCTCAAAGCCGACGGAGCCGGCGCGATCACCGGCGGTTATTTCCTGTTCAACGACACCGCCACCTTCGACGCTTCAGTCGCCGGCACGATGACGGGCGGTTCGCTCCTCTTTACGGGCACCCGCACCGTCGCTCTGCCCGATGCGGGCGTCATCACCGCCGGCTACATCGGGCTCGCCGATCACGTTTCCACCACGCTCGGCCAGGCCAACATGATCATGGGAATCCTCGATACCGAGGGAGACGTCATCAGCGCGATTGAACTCGAACTGAGCGGGCAGGCCCACGCCACGATTGCCTACACCGAGGCGGTGAATCACAGCGTCGTTGCTTTAAGCGAAGACGCCACCGCCTCCATCACCGCCGAGGGTGGCATGAACGACAGCTTGCTGATCATCTCCGATCGTGCCGTCGTCGACCTCGAGGCCGACAATGCCCTCGTCGAAAGCGGAGTGTGGCTCTTCTTTGGAGGCACCCTCGCCCTGAATGGACACGACACGACGATTATCGACCTCCTTGGTGACGGTGGCCGCATCACCAACAACGCCGCGACCGCGACCACGCTGACGCTGGACACCGGATGCGGCTGCAGCTCTTTCAACTTCAAGGGCACCATCGAAGATGGTGACACGGGCGCACTCGGACTCATCGTGACGGGTGATGGCGACGTTCATATCAATGGTCTGCAGACCTATACCGGCCCCACCCGCGTCATCGGCGCCGCCTTGGTGGTCACGGGCGGTGGAATCCAGAACAGCACGATCACCCTTGAATCCGACGGCATGCTCGCCGGCACGGGACCGGTCGTCGATGTCCTGATCAAAACGGGCGGCATCGTCTCGCCCGGAGAATGGCTCACAATGCCCATCGCCACCCTGACGACCGGCGACATCACACTCATCGGGGATGCCACCTTCGAATTCGATATCAAAAACACTCTCGGCACCGCCGGCACCGATTGGGACCACCTGTTCGTCAATGGAACCCTCAATCTGGATTCCGACACCGACGATGGTGTCGCCGTCATCCTCACCCTCGCACTTTTCTCCGGCGACGGCGCCATTACCGTCACCACCAACTTTGATCCCACCGAGAACTATAGCTGGCTCCTCATTTACGCCAGTGACGGCATTGAAAATTTCGACCCTGAAAACATCGTCATCGACGGCACCGGTTTCGAAGGCGCCACCGGCGAATGGTCCGTGTCGCTCGACCTCTCCGGCGAAAACCTGAGCCTGATCTACACCGCCGTTCCCGAGCCCGCGACCTATGCCACGCTCGCCGGCGTGGGAGCACTTGCGTTCGTTTGCTGGCGTCGCCGCCGCGGCGAACGGCACCCGCGCGCTTGATGCCGCGGATTCCGCTCTCCAGCGTCCCTTTCCCATGAAATCCCGCCTCCTCGCCGGCCTCGTCGCACTGTCCCTCGCTGCTCCCGCGTTTGCCCAAAGCGCCACTTCGCCCAGCCTCCTCGGCAAGCGCTACGTCGAGGGCTTCGCCTCCTACACCAATTACAACCACTACCCCGCCGACTTCGGCTTCGGCGCCACCGTCAACACGCCCCTCTGCGCGTCCTTTGACGTTGGCTCCACCTTCTTTCACAGCCGCCAGGAAGGTGACGCCTCCCACCACTACGAGATGCTCGACGCCCACCTCGCAGCTCATCGCGACCTCGGCCCGGTCCGCGCCTTCGCCCGCGCCACCCTCGGTTACGAATGGTGGTCGGTCGAAAACCTCACCTGGTATCGCCTCGACGCCGGCGCCGAGCGTGCCCTTACCGAACGCCTTCTCATTTCCGCCCACGTTTCCTGGCAGGATTTCTTCTCGTCGGATGTGCTCGAAGGCCGGTTCTCCGTCACCTCGAAGGCGACCTTCTGGGTGACTTCGTCGGTCGCCGTATCGCTCTCGGGCGCCTACATCGAAACCGGCGACCTGGCCACCCGGCTCGGGCTCGCGTTCGTGTTCTGAGCTGGCCTCAATTTTTCGGCTCGCCGTTGCCGCGGCCCAACACCCACGCGACCGCCTGCCGGATCAACTCGGCCGCGTTCGGCACCCCCAGCTTCCGCTTCACGTTTTCCCGGTGGGCGGAGATCGTCTTCATGCTCAAGCCGAGCTCGGCCGCGATCTCCGCCGTGCTCCGGCCTTCGCCGATGCGCTGGAAAATCTGCAGCTCGCGCCCGGTCAACGTCGCCAGCCCCTGCGGCGTTTTCGCCCCGCCGGCCGCGCCGGCCAGCCGCTTGCTCAAGCGCTCGCTCAGGTAGACCTCCCCCGCCAGCACCTGCCTCACCGCCCGGTGCAGCTCATCAAAACCGTCCGTTTTCATGAGGTAACCGTTCGCTCCTTCGCGCAGCGCGCGCTCGGCGAACAGCTCCTCGGGGTTCATCGAAAACACCAGGATCGACGCCTGCGGACAAAGCTGCCGGATCTGCGACACCGACTTGTCGCCGTCGCGCCCGCCTAGGTTGAGATCGAGAATAATCAGCCGGGGCGCGTGCTTCGCGGCGAGCGCGCAGGCTTCGTCGGCGTTTTCCGCCTCTCCGCACAACTCGTAGCCCGCCGCCGCGCTCAACGAAAACCGCAACCCCGCGCGCACCACCGGATGGTCGTCCGCGATCAATACCCGGATCGGAGAATTCACAGGGAAAGCCTGCGTGGTCATTTTTTTGCCGGAGAGGAATGCGGCCGCATGATTGTGCTCTACATCCAGCAGGGAAATCGTTGCAAGTCGAGCCGCGGCTAGGCCGCGCCGATCATGAGTTTCTTCGCGTTCCAGCCCACTGTCCTCGCCCTGCCCCAGGCGGTCGCCGTGCTGCTCACCGTGGTGTTCTCGGTCCTCGTCTGGCGTCATCGCAACGACCGCGCCGCCTCGCGCGAACTCTTCCTTGCCCAATGTTTCTCCGTCGTCTGGTCGCTCATGGGCGCGCTGGAGTTCTGCGCCGGCACGCTGGAGGCCAAGATATTCCTCTCCCAGCTTTCCTACATCGGCATCGTCGGCGCCCCTTGGGCCGGATTCCGCTTTGCCTATGCCTACACCGGCGTGCAGACGCCCCTGCCCCGCTGGTTCATGCCCGTGTCGCTCACCTGGGCCGGCCTGATCCTCCTCGCCGTATTCACCAATAACTACCACGGCCTCGTCTGGACGGAGGTTGTTCCCATTGAAATCCGCGGCGACTTCTTCGCCCGCTACGACCGCGGCCCCGTCTTCTGGCTCAACATCATTTACGGCTACGGACTCACCTTCGCCACCTGCGTGCTCTTCCTCCGCCACGCGCTCGACCTGGGCGGCATCTACCGCCGCCAAAGCATCGTCACCGCGCTCGCCGTCGCGAGCCCCTGGATCACCAGCCTCGCTTACGTCCTGCGCGTCGGACCGCTCCCCGAAATTGACAACACCCCCGTGGGATTCGCCGCCGGCAACCTTCTTTTCACCTGGAATCTTCTTCGCTGGGGCTTTCTCGACCTCACCCCCGTCGCCACCCGCACGCTCTTCGAACGCATGGCCGACCCCGTGCTCGTGATCGATACCCGCCAGCGCCTCAGCCAGGCCAACCGCGCGGCCACGGAAAGCTTTCAACTCAAACCCGGCAGCGTGGGCGCCCCGGTCTCCAAAAGTCTCGCCGCCCATCCTGCGATTCTCGCCGCCTGTCTCGACCCCGCCGGGCCCGCGCCCGCCGCCCAGGCCATCCCCGACGACGACGGTCGCTGGTGGAACATCGAGTTCACCACCCTCGCCAGCCGCCGCGGCCTGCGTTACGGACGGCTCTGCGTGCTCCACGACATCACCGCCCTCGTTGAGGCGCGCAAGGCCGCCGAACGCGCCCACCATGCCAAGGCCGAGTTTCTCGCCCACGTCAGCCACGACCTGCGCACCCCCCTTCACTCGATCCTCGTCCTCTCCGAAATCCTCCAGGCCGGCGAACTTTCCGCCGGCCAGCGCACCCAGCTCGGCACCTTGCACGAAGCCGGCCGGTCACTCCTGCGCCTCGTCAACAACCTGCTCGACATGAACCGCATCGAGTCGGGCCAGATCGACCTCGCCGACACGCGCTTCCACCTCGACGACGTGCTCCTCCCCGTCGTCGAGCTGCTCCGCGTCCCCGCCCGCCTCAAGGGCCTCGAACTCCAGCACGAGACCGCCCCCGGCTTCACCGGCGCGCTCCGCGGCGACCCCGACCGCCTGCGCCAGATCCTGTTCAATCTTGCGGGAAACGCCGTGAAATGCACCGGGCGCGGCCGCGTCCTGATCCGCGCCTCGCAACCCGCCGCCGGCTACGTTCGTATCGATGTTTTCGATACAGGTCCCGGGCTCCCTCCCGGCCAGGAGGCGGCTCTGTTCGAACCGTTTGTCCGCGGCTCCACCGACCGCAAAAAAGAGGGCACCGGCCTCGGTCTTTCGATCGTCCGGCGTCTCGCCGAGGCGATGGGCGGCACGGCCTCGGCCGCCAACGGCCCTCAGGGCGGCAGCGTGTTCACGGTTGAACTGCCGATCATCGATGAAGCCGCCGCACCGCCGCCCGCCGCCGTCGCCGCACCCGCGCCGGCCACGCGCCTCTCCGCCGACCGCCACGTGCTGCTTGTGGACGACGATCCCCGCAGCCTCGCAACCAGCACCGCACTCCTCGTCCACTGTGGCTGCGCGGTCGCCACCGCCGCGAGCGGCGAGGAAGCCCTCCTGCGCCTCGAAACCGAATGCTACGACCTCGTGGTCATGGACGGTCAGATGCCCGGCCTCGACGGCGTCGAGGCCACCCGCCGCATCCGTGCATTCCCCTCCGGTCATCTCAATGCCGGCATCTCCGTCCTGGGTCTCACCGCCGACTCCTCAACCCTCCGTCGCGACGCCTGGCTGGCGGCCGGCGCCGGCCTCGTTCTGGACAAGCCTTCCAGTGTCGCCGAGATCAACGCTGCGCTCGCCCGCATCGCCCTGCGTTGATTCAGCCTCCGTCAAAATAGGACGCGCGCCTATATCCATTCCTGCCCCGGATGAGATAAAATCGGCGTGCATGTTCCCCTCGTCACATCCCTCCGTCTTCACGTTAACACGCTTTGGCTTCGCAACTGCACTGGCCCTCGTCGCACTCGCCGCCCCGTCGCTGCACGCGCAGTTCCAAGGCCTCGGTTTTTTGGCCGGCGAACCTTATAGCGAGGCCTACGCCATCTCCGGCGATGGCTCGACGGTCGTCGGCACCTCGTTCGACGAAAACGGTGACACACGTTCGTTCCGCTGGACTGCCGCCACCGGAATGGTCGCCCTGCCTCCGATCAACCCCGAATGGACCAGCGGCGACGCCTATGCGGTTTCCTACGATGGCTCGGTGATCGTGGGCCAGGACTACCCCCTGGATGAGGACGTCATTGATGGAGGCACCCGCCAGGGCTATCGCTGGACGGCCGGAGCCACGGTATTTGATCCCGGCACCACCGTGGGCACCCCTTACGCGCCCGGGGCCACTTATTCGTGGGGCGAATCCACCGGCGTCTCCGCCGACGGCTCGGTCGTGATCGGCGCGGAAGGCGGGCTCGGCATCCCGTTCCGCTGGACCGCCGCCGGCGGCACCGTGCACCTCATCCCGGGTCCGGGCGAAGCCACCGGCATCTCCGCCGACGGTTCCGTCGTCGTGGGCTTCGAATATGGCGGCACCGCGTTTCGCTGGACCGAGGCCGACGGAGCCGTGCCCATCGAAGTCCCCGGAATTTCCCTTGAGCCCAACGCCATATCCGCCGACGGCACCACCATCGTCGGCAATTATGACGGCGACAACGCCTTCGCCTGGACGGAAAGCGGCGGAATTCAGTTCTTGGATACGCTCCCCGGATCAACGGAAACGCACGCGCTCGCCGTTTCTGGCGACGGCCGCTGGGCGGTGGGCCATGCCGGCGAATATTACGGGGAAATCGCCACCCTCTGGGACACCACCACGGGTGAAGTCTGGGATCTCAACGAACTCTTCACCACGACCTTCGACTTTGATCTCGAAGGCTGGACGCTCCGGGTCGCCACCGGCATCAGCGCCGACGGCCTCACGATCACGGGCTGGGGCATCAATCCCAATGGCGATGCCGAAGCATGGATCGCGCACCTGGGCGCCATCCCCGAGCCCGCCACCTTCGCCGCCCTCGCCGGCGCCGGTGCGCTCGCCCTCGCCGCAGGGCGCAGACGCCGGCGCGCGTGAACGTGTTTTCAGGCTGGCCCCTCGGCCGGCTTTGCTTACGAACCGTCTCGCCATGAAACACCTCCACGCTTCATTCCTCCTCGCCCTTGGCCTCGCGTTCGCCGCGTCCGCCGGTGCGCAGACCCCCGCGGCCACCCCGTCTTCCGGCCTCCTCGGCAAACGTTATGTCGAGGCTTCGACGTTCCTGATCGATTATCACAACGCCCCTGACGCCGGCTACGGCGTCGGCACTGCCGTCAACGTCCCCCTCAACGCCCACTTCGACGTCGGCGCCTCGTTCCTGCACACCTGGGAGGAAGGCGATGCCACCGAGAACTTTCAGGACCTCGCCGTCTCCCTCACGGCCTACGCCGCCCATGGCAATTTCCGCCCCTTCGCCAAGGCCTCGCTCGGTTATGAATGGTGGTATGTGTCCGACGATCCCTTCTACCAAATCGATGTCGGCACCGAGTATCTCGTCACCGACCGCTTCTCCGTCTCCGCTCAGCTCTCCTGGAGCGAATTCCTCGCGACCGATTGGAATGGCGGAATGTTCTCCGGCTCGACCCGCGCCAACTATTGGGTGACCGCCGACATCGCCACCTCCGTCAACGTCACCTACACCGAGGGCGGCACCTGGACCTACGGCCTCGCCGCCGTCTTCCAATTCTAAACCAAAACCCTTCCAAGGCGGTCCGCTTTTCGCGGACCGCCTTTTTTTTGCACGGCTGGCACGAACGAAGCGTCGTTCAAACCATCGATCCTAAGGCCGGACCTACTCCTCCGCCCGTGCCAGCCCGCCGCCGCTCGCCCTCCGGTAACGCAGCGGACTTCTCCCCGTCACCGCCTTGAACTGGCGGCTGAAAAGAAACACGTCCGCATAACCGAACTCGCGCGCCACTTCGCCCACCCGTCGCTCGCTCTCCGCCAGGTGCTGCGCGGCATGCCTGATCCGCTGCTCCATCAGCCAGCGCCGCGGCGATTGCCCGAACGTGCGACGAAAACAGCGCGCAAAATAATCCGCCGACAGCCCCGCCACCCCGGCCAGTTCGGCCGGCGTCGGCCGGTCCGCCGGATTCGACGCGACATGCCAGATCAGCGCCGCCTTCTGCGCCGGCGTCAGGCGCCCGGACGGCGTTTCCTCGGCGAGATCAAGCCGGGCCAGTTCCGTAAACAGCACCAGCAACAACCCACGGATGCGCTCACGTCCCCAGGCCGCCGGCGCGCCGGCCTCGCCGATCAACGGCTCAAGCCATGCGACCGCCGCATGCGCCCCGGCAAAGATCCGCCACGATCCCGGTGCCGGCACCGGCCTGCCGCCCCGCGTCAGCCGCAGTCGTGCGCGCAACATGACCAGCGGCGCGTCGCCCGGACGCACACAGCGGAAATCCACCCCCGGACCAATCCATAACAGGTCACCCGTGGAAATTTCCGCCGGCTTCCCGTCGATTTCCCCCCGGAAGCTCCCCTCAAGCAAGAGGTAGAACAAATGCTCGTCCTCCAGCCGCCCCACCGCCCGCCAGTCGGGCGGCAGCCGCATCCGCCCGGGAAGCCCCACCAGGTTCAAGCCCGCGCCAACCGCGGGATCACCGATGGTCTCGATCCAGCGCGACCAGAGTTTTCGAGAAAAGGGGGCTTTCGGCACAAACACCGTTTCGGTCCAAATCTTAGCCGAGTCAAGGCATGGCGCCGGCATCGCCGGGCTGCTAGACTGTTTGCATGTTCCACCCCGATCCTTCGGCACCCGCCACCCCACCCCGCATCGCCGGCATTGCCGACTACCGCCGCATCCCCGCCTTCAACGTCGCCGAAAACGCCCGCATCCTCCTCCGTTACGAATTCATCGAACGCCGCCTGCTCCGCTCGATGGCCGGCTGGCTGCCCGGCGTCGCCCGCTGGGAGGCCAAGTTTTTGCTCGGCCGTCTCGTCTGGGAGGATTCCGAGCACACCCAGACCCTGCGCACGCGCATCCTCGAACTGCGCACCAGCGAACGCATCCTCGATCGCGCCCCCAGCCCCAACCTCGCCCTCGTCCTCGATGAACTGGTGCTGGCCGACGACTGGCGCGAGTTCCTGACCGGTGTCGCCGCGCTCAAACGCGCCTTGCTCGCCGCTTATCAGCGCCACCTCACCCAGACCCAGCCCCTCGTCGATCAACCCACCGTTCGCGTGCTGCGCATCTTGATCGCAGAGGAAACCGAGCACATCGCGCTGCTGGACGAGCAGATCGCGGCCGATGGCGGTTCCAACGAAGCGGAACGCACGCGCCTGGATGCCTGGGCACAACGCATCGCCCTGCTGCTCGACGCCGCGGGTGGCGTGCAGGGCATCGATCCCGTGAGCTACGCCGTCCGCAGCGAAGACCTGCGCACCGGCAAAAAAACCTTCCGCTGCGACTACACCTACGCCCTCGACGCCCGCTTCACCCCGCAGGTGCCCCGCTTCATCGCCGGACAGGCTCCGTTCGGCGACGACGCGGCCGGAGTCTATCGCAGCATCGCGATGGGCCGCTTCCCGGAAATGCAAGCCGCCAAGGGCATCGCCCTGAGCATCTACGAGAACGACGGCCAGCCTTGGGAATATTATTACCTGAGCGCCCGCCACCTTTGGGACGAAGTCCGCCACTGCGCGATGGGCCAGGCCATGCTGGAAGACCAGGGCGTCGACTGGACCCGCCTGCCTCACTTCGTGGGCAACTATCATTTCTACGCGAGCCTCAGCCCGCTCGAGCGGGCGATCCGCCTGGGCGTGATCATCGAGCTCGCCATGATGGAAAACGGAGCCAAACGCCGCGAGGTCGAACTCGCCCGCAAGCACGGCCTCGCCCTTGCAGAAACGTTCCAGGACTACGACTGGGCCGACGAGGTCAACCACGTCGACTATGCGCGGCGCAACATCGAGACCATGATGCACGGTGACACCTCCGCGCTGGACGGCATGATCGCGGATATCAACCGCCGTTACGCCGAGTTCCGTGCTCCATGGGAAGCGAAAGGCGACAAGTTCTAAACGCGCACCCGATGATCAAGCCCTTGCCCGTCCTCCGCGTCTGCCGCACCAATGCCGAACGCTTTTCGCTGCCCGTCCCGGAGTGGGAAGGCCGCGGATGGAGCGTGGACTGCGTCACCTGCCTCGCCGAGTGCGGGGACTGTGAAGCCGGTCCCTTCGTCGAACTGAACGGTGAACCCGTCTTCACCGACAACCTCGCGCAACTCGCCGCAAAACTGGCGGCAGCGCCCAACGCCGCGTGAGCCGCCTGATCCTCTGCGCCAGTCTCTGGTCGCTGGCCGGCCATCCTTCGCCGCGGCGCGAATGGACGCTGGCCCGCAAGCTCGAGGCCGTCCGCGAGGCCGGTTTCGCCGCGGTCTCCGGTCCGCCCGGCCTCGCTCTCACCCAGCAGGCCGGGGCCCACGGGCTCCGCCGGTTCAGCGCCTTCATCGCCCCTGATTGGCCGGCCGTAAAAACCGGCCTGCGCGATTGCGCGGCGGAACGCGTCGCCCGCGTCAACATCCAGCTCGGCACCCCCGCGCTGACCGGCCAGGCCGCCTGTAAACTGGCGGTGCAAACATGGCGCCGCGCCGAGGCGCTCGGACTCCGCAGCTCCTTCGAAACCCACCGCGGCACCGCCACGGAGACGCCTGAAAAACTCACCTCGCTGGCGGCTCGTTTTGCCCAAGCCACCGGCCGGCTTCTTCCGGTCACCTGGGATTTTTCCCACCATGCCGTCGTGCGGCAAATACCCCGCCAGGAATGGCCTCAACAACTGCTCCGGGACCGGGCTTTGATCACCGCGGCCGATCTGTTCCACCTGCGCCCGCATACGCCGCATCATGTGCAGGTCCCGTTGTCACAAGACCGGCTCCTGACCACGGAAGCAAAAGCCTGGCTGGAGTTCGCCCGGACGGCCTTGCACTTGTGGCGCTCCGACCCGGGCAATGCCGGCCGGGAACTGTTCGTGTGCCCGGAAATGGGCCCTCGTGGTGACTACGCACTGGCATCCTCCCCGCCGGCCTGGCCTGAAACCGTGCGCCTCGCCCGGCACCTGCGAATTGCCTGGCGAACCGTCGCCTCTTGATCATCGCCGGCCGGCCCTCTGGTTTACATAATAGGCGGCCCCGTTCGCCCTACTACTCTCCGGTCGTCGCCTCCACCCGCTTGCGAGATCGTGTGCGCACGGTTTCTTGGAGTCATTATGGACGACCTGATCGCGGCCCGCTCCACGATGGCCTTCTCGCTGGGGTTCCACATCATCTTCGCCGCGATCGGCATGACGATGCCGCTCTTCATGTCGGCGGCCCACTATCTCTTCCTCAAGAAAAAGGATCCCGCCTGCCTCGAGCTCACCAAAATGTGGCTGAAGGGCGTGGCCATCTTCTTCGCCGTCGGCGCCGTCTCGGGCACCGTCCTGTCGTTCGAACTCGGGCTGCTCTGGCCGGGCTTCATGAAACACGCCGGCCCGATCATCGGCATGCCGTTCTCGTGGGAAGGCACCGCCTTCTTCCTCGAAGCGATCGCCATCGGGCTTTTTCTCTACGGCTGGAAACGCATGCACCCGTGGGTGCATTGGGCCACCGGTCTCGTGGTCGGCCTTTCGGGCTTTGCCTCCGGCATCTTTGTCGTCGCCGCCAATGGCTGGATGAACGCCCCCGGCGGCTTCGACTGGATCGACGGCGCCGCGCATAACGTCGATCCCGTCAAAGCCATGTTCAACCGCGCCTGGCTCCATGAGACGATCCACATGCAACTCGCCGCGCTCCAGGCCGTCGGCTTCGCCGTCGCCGGCATCCACGCCTTTCTCTACCTGCGCGGACGCGCCCAATCGCTCAACCTCAAGGCCATCAAGATCGCCCTGGTCTTCGGCGCCTCCGCCGCGATCGTCCAACCGTTCGCCGGACACTTCGCCGGCCAGCGCGTGGCAGAACTCCAGCCCGCCAAACTCGCCGCCCTCGAGGGTCATTTCAAAACCGGACCGCGCGCACCGCTCTACATCGGAGGTATTCCCGATCCCGATACGCAAACCATGAAAGGGGGCATCCCGCTTCCCGGCATGCTGAGCTTCATCGCTTTCAACGACATCAACGCCGAGGTCACCGGACTGGACAAATTTCCCCGCGAAGACTGGCCGCACGTGGTCATCGTTCACCTTGCGTTCCAGATCATGGTCGCGATCGGCAGCGTGATGTCGCTCGCGGGCCTGCTGTTTTTCGTCTTCTGGAAACGCCACCATTTTCCTCGCTGGTATTTGCGGCTGCTCGTCGTGTTCATCCCGCTGGGCATGATCGCCATTGAAGCCGGCTGGATTGTCACCGAGGTGGGCCGGCAGCCATGGATCATCTACGGCATCATGCGCACCCGGGATGCCGTCACGCCGGTCCCCGGCATGGTCTACCATTTCTATCTCTTTCTCGTGCTCTACCTCGTGCTCTGGTGTGTCACCGGCTGGCTGTTCCACCGCCAGATCCAGGCCGTTCAAAACAAATTCGAGGACGCGCCATGATCGACATCCTCGTCTTCTTCATCGGCGCCTCGCTCCTGCTCTACGTGCTGCTGGGCGGTTCCGACTACGGCGCCGGCATCCTCGAACTGCTGCCCGCCGGCCCGCTCCGCGAAAAACAAAAACACGTCATCAACGAGGCGATGGGCCCCGTCTGGGAGGCCAACCACATGTGGCTCATCCTGATCGTGGTGATCCTCTTCATCGCCTTCCCCGAGATCTTCACCACCTTGATGGTCGCGCTGCACCTGCCGATGCTGGCCCTGCTCGTCGGCATCGTCGTGCGCGGCACCGCCTTCACGTTCCGGCACTACGATGCCATTCAGGAACCGCGCTCCCAGCGCGTCTACACGTTGCTCTTCGGCCTCTCCAGCCTGTGGACGTCGTTCTGGCTCGGCATCATCGTCGCCAGCCTCAACCGCGGAATCATCGACCCCGCCGCGTCCACCTTTTGGGACGCCTACATCGCGCCGTGGTGGGGCCTGTATCCGCTCGCGGTCGGCTTGTTCGTCGCCTGCATCTTCGTCTTTCTTGCGAGCATTTACCTGATCAGCGAAACGGACGACACCACGCTTCAGCGTCGCTTCACCCGTCACGCCGCGGCGGCCAACGGCATGGTCATCCTCTCGGGCGGACTGGTCTTTGCGGCGTCGTTTCTCGAGGGCGAAAGCCTTCCGTCCGTGTTTTTCCGCACCCCCGCGACCCTCGCCGTGATGGCCCTGGCCACGCTGCTGTTCGGGGTGCTCTGGATGTTCGTGCGAAAACGCAACCCGCTCTTCACGCGCATCGTCGCCGGTGGACAAGTCACCCTGATCCTCCTCGGCTGGTGGTTGCTCTACGCACCCGACGCCCTGGTGACCGCGCAGGGCCCACTGGGTTTCTACGAGGGAGCCGCCCCGCCCGCGACCTTGCGGCAGCTCGTGATCGCCCTGCTCGTCGGCAGCCTCTTCATTTTTCCCAGCCTATTTTTCCTGCTCCGCGTGTTTAAATCCCGATAACGCCGTCCGCCTCGTCGCCCAAAGCGTCCGCTTCGTCACCGCTCCACCCCGGAACGCGTCGAAACCTTGCACCTGCCCGGGGGCAACTTCAACGATGGCTCGCATGACGCTCCTCACGCGCCTTCCGCCGTTCTGGCGCTTCCAGCTTGCCGGTTGGACCCTCCTCGCGGTCGGCGCTTTTCCGTTTAAGCTCGTCGCGTTTCCATCCCTGAGCGCCGTGATCGCGGTCACTCTCACCCGCGAGCCGCTGGGCCTTTTGCTCTCCAGCTTGTTGCGCGTGATCTACCGGCATGTTCACCGCCGTGCCGGCCGGGACTTCCAGTTCGCCCTCGTCCTGATCATCGCCTCCGGCGTCGCGGGCATCATCGATATCACGATCGGCCGCATCGTCAGCGATCTCATCGGTCACCCCGAGGCACCGCTCCAGACACTCGGTATCTTCTGCTTCCGCAGCACCCTCTATATCAGCTGGAGCCTCCTTTATTTTTGGCTCAAGGCCCAGCGCGCCGCCCGCGAACGTGAACTCAACCTCGCCCGTGCCGAGACCCGCCGCCGCGAGGCCGAGCTCCAGTTGCTGCGCGCCCAGGTCAACCCGCACTTCCTCTTCAACGCGCTCAACACCATCCTCGCCACCCTCGAGCCCGGTCAAACCGGCTCCCGGCGCGTCGTCGAAGGTCTTTCCGCCTACCTTCGCTACTCTCTCCAGCACCGTCATGACGCGCTCGTCCCGCTCGGCGCCGAGTTCGACGCCTCCGTCAGTTACCTCGCGGTCGAGCAGGAGCGCTTCCGCGGCGAATTGCTCGTCGAATGCTCCATCGAGGAAGCCGCCCGCGACACGCCCGTTCCCGGCGTGCTCATCCAGCCCTTGGTGGAAAACGCCGTGAAATATTCGCGCCAGACCTCCGAGCCACCCTATCGCGTGCAGTTGCGCGTCTTCGCCGCCACGCCCGGCTCCATCCGGATCGAGGTCACCAACTCCGGTGACTGGGTCAACCCCTCCGCCTCCGCCGGTCCGCACGGCACCGGTCTTGAAAACCTCCGCGGACGGCTTTCTCTTTTGTATCCGGACCGCCACCACCTCGACATCGCCACGAACGATGGCTGCGTCACCGTCACCGCAAGTCTCTCCACCGGCTCCTGACATGCTGCGCGCACTGCTCATCGACGACGAACCCCCCGCCCGCGACCTGCTGCGCCGGCTCCTCGCGCCGCATGCCGCCGATGTCGAAATCGTGGGCGAGGCGCGCAGCGTCGCCGACGCCGCCGAAAAATGCGCGCGGCTCCGCCCCGGCCTGCTGTTCCTCGACGTGCAGATGCCGCGCGAAGACGGCTTCGCGCTCCTTCCGCTGCTCACGCCCCCGCTCCCCGTGATCATCTTCGTCACCGCCTACGACCACTTTGCCGTGCGCGCGTTCGAGGTGAACGCCCTCGATTATCTCCTGAAGCCCGTCGCGCCCGAACGCCTCGCCCGCGCCCTCGCGCGAGCCGCCGCGGCCTCCCCGCCAGCCCCCCCCGCCGGCGCACCCCTCCAGCCGGGAGACGTGATCTTTTTGCGCTCCGATCAAAATGTGCGCTCCGCTCCCGTGACCGCGCTCACCCATATCGAAGCCGAGGAAAACTACACACGCGTCCACCTTGCCGACGCCCCGCCGCTGCTCCTCCGGCGCACGATGTCGGAATGGGAGGCGCTCCTGCCGCCTTCGCTCTTCGTGCGTGTCGAACGTTCGCTCTTCGTCAACCTGACGGCCGTTCGCGAACTCGAAATCGTCTCCCGCGACGTCGCCCGCCTTCACCTCGCCGGCCGCCGTGACCCGCTCGTCCTCGCCCGCCGCGCCTCCCTCCGCCTGCGGCGTCTCCTCCACCGTTAAACAAGTTGTGGCCGTTGTTTGATGTAGGGCCGCCGCTTGCGGCGTGCCTTCCGTAAACTCGGCTCCCGCCGCTCAACGAGGCACGTCGCAAGCGACGGCCCTACGGACGGAAGCGTGCCGCGCTTGACTCTACGAGCGTCCGCCTGGTCACCCCACCGGACCGCTTCATCACCATTGGATCGCCGCACACCCCCGCGCATCCCTGACATGGGCGCATGTGCATCACATTTGCCCGTCATTTTCCCCGGCTCACCGTCCTCGTGGTCCTCGCCACCGCATGCGCCACGTTCGGTCGCGCCCAGACCACCGTCGGATTCACCGGTGATTTCCAAATCTCCGGCGACAGCACCTACATCTACCGTTTTGGCGAGGGCGGCGGCGAATTCGGCGCCTGGACCTTCGACGCCACGCTCACCGGCGACGGCTATGAGGAAGGCGCCCTGTGGACGACCAACCTTCCCGACTCCATCATCCTCCAGTCCCACGCGGCGACCACCGCCGAAGGCACCGGCACGCTCCTGTTCTCCACCGAGTTCAGCATGGTTCCCAATATCGCGGGCACCCTCTCCTTTACGGCGACCGTCACGCAGCAGGGCAACGCAACCGGCGGTTTCTATTACACGAACTGGCCCACCACCGGCGACCCGGTCTACAGCTCCACCCACGGCACCGGCACCTACACCTTCAACATCGCCGTGGAGCCCAATGGCGGCTTCGCGTTCAATGTGCTCGCCCGCGACCTGACCGGTGACACCGGCGACTACGACTTCACCTCCGTGACGATCTCCGACTTCAGCTTCACCACCGCCGCCGTGCCCGAGCCTTCCACCTGCGCAGCATTCGCCGGCGCCCTCGCCCTGGCACTCGCCTTCGCGCGCCGGCACAATGCCCGCCGCCTGTAGGTCCGTATCCGGTATCGGACCTTCAACTACGGCACCACCGCCTCGCGCAAGGCCCGGTCGACCGCCTCGCGCATCTTCATCGCCAGCGCACGCTGTCCCGGCATTCCGTGCCGCTCCGTAATTTCGACCGGATCCGCCGCCGCCAGCCACACCTGGCCTTTCTCCTCCCACGCCACCGCGCGCAACGGCAGATCCACCGCCACCGCCGGATTCACCTGCATCAACGGCGTGCCCGCGGCCGGATTCCCAAAAATAATCGCCTCGGTCGGCGGCAACGACTGGCCCACCGACGTTGCACCCGCCGCGTGGTCGATTCGCGCCATGATCGTCATGCCTTGCGCCGTCAACGCCCTCGCAAGCCGCTCCATCGTCTCGTGCACCGGACGCGGACTTTGTTGCACGCGCTGGCCGGCGGTCTGCAACGGCGGTCCGAGCACCGGATCGTAAGCGCCTGCAATCCGTCGCGCGAGCTGGGTGAGATCGAGGCCTTCCTTGTTCGCCAGGAGCGTCACACAGACCAATTCTCTCGGATCCGTAAACCGGCTCAACAACGACGAAAAACCCGCCTCGCTTCCGGTGATGACCATCAGTCCCGGATGCCCCGGAAACTCCCACGCACCAGAGGTCGCCACGTTTTCGCCGCCCTCCAGTTTCGCCGGCTGGTAAAGCATGCGTCGCAGCGCCGGATCCTTGATGAGGATGCTGCCCGCGAGCCCCACATCCCACAGACTGATGTCCAGCGCCGATGCATAAATCGCCGCGCGCGCCGGCAGCAGTCCGGGGTTCACCCGGGCCGCGCCCGCGCCGGTCGCAGGCTCGGTGGGATTGATCAACTTCGGGTCCTCAAGAAAACGCCGGTGCCGTTCCGACTCCGTCAACCGCTCGCGATGAACCGCCTCGAGCTCGCTCGCAAAAAATGTCTGCGTGAGCCCCAGCCGCTCAAACTGCCCCTTGCGCACAAACGCCTCATACGTTGTGCCCGACGCCTGTTCGACGAGCCATTGCAGCAACAAAAAATCCGTCGCGCTCGCCGCCATGCCTTTGCCCGGTGCAAACCCCGGCGCGCTGCCAGCGACAGGTGCAATCAACACCTCCAACGTTTCCGCGCGAACGAGGTCCGCATCCGGTGCGCGCGTGTAATCCGGCAGACCCGACTGGTGGTGCAACAACTGGCGCACCGTCACGCTCCGCCAGGCTTCCGGCAGTGCGGCGAGGTGACGACCGATCGGATCGTCCAGCGCAACGCGACCGGCCTCCACGAGCTGCATCACCGCAACCGCCGTGTAAGCGTCCACCATCTGGCCGACCCGAAAAATCATGTTCGTGCCCACGAGCAGTCCCCGGGACGGATCGGCTACTCCGTAGCCTCCGACGCGCGAAATATAGGGAGCCTGCACAATGGCCACGGCGAGACCGGGCACTTCGTGCTCGCGCATAAACTCCGCGATCATCGCATCGACCGTCTGCCCTTGAAAGGCGATCACCGGATTGCCCCGCTGCGCCAGGACCGCCGGCCCCGCAGCCAGCACGCCCAGCATCACCCCCACACGCAATAGATTCATAAGCTTCCCCATGCCAACGCCCCCACCCCGCCGCGACCATAAAATCCACCCGGTTGCACAATCCATCTTGTCACTTAATAAGTGACAAACCTTCGCGTCGTGCGCGCACCGCCTGCCTCCGGCTCCCCATCAAGTCCGCGCGAGAGCGTGCACGACAGACCTTACGTGATCATCCCGCGCAGCCGCGCCTGCGCGACCAGCTCAGCGGTGTTGGTCGCGCCGAGTTTTGCCATGACGTTCGCCCGGTGGAACTCCACCGTGCGCAATCCGATCCCGTAAAAATCCGCGATCTCGCGGCTCGTTTTTCCCGTGATGACCTGCGTCAGCACTTCCTGCTCCCGCCGCGAAAGGATCTTCCCCAAGGCCTCGGCCTTCGCGTTCTCATGCGCCATCGTCTCCACGAACCGCGCCGAAAAAAACGCCCGCCCCGCCGCCACCGTTGTCATCGCCTCCTCCAGTTTTTCCGGACGCGCATCCTTCTCCAAATAACCTTCGACGCCACTTTCGCGCACGCGGGTGAGCGCCAGCGGATCCATCAACGACGACAACACCAGCGCCCGCGCCTGCGGCCGGGCCTGCCGCGCCGCCCTCACGAATTCGAGCCCGTCCATCCCGGGCAGCTGGATGTCCACCACCAGCAGTTCCGGACGCCGCTCCGTCAACCAGCCCAGCGCCTCCTCGCCCGAACCCGCCGCCCCCACCAGCTCGAAGCGCGGATGCGCCGCCAGCCACGTTTCCATGAACGCGCGAAACATCCCCTGGTCCTCGACCAACAGCGTGCGGATGCGTGAATGACTCACGGGGCGCACCTTACTTTCCGCCTCTCGGCAGTGTAAACGAAATCTCCGCGCCGCCTCCCTCCGGCACCGTCGCCTCCAGCCGCGTGCCCAGCGCCTGCGCGATTTCCAGGCACAGTTTCAGCCCGAGTCCGCTGGCCGTATGCCACGGATTGATCGAGCCCGTCCGGCCGGCCAGCACGATTTGCAGGTGCGCGCTCACCTCCGGCGGCAAACCCGGCCCGTCGTCGCGCACACCGATGCGCACGGAACCGTCCGGCGCGGCCGACACCCTGACGACCACGCGCGTCCGGGCCGATTTCAGCGCGTTCGATGTCAGGTTGCGCACCAGCGTTTGGGTCAGCACCAGGTCCGTCCGCACCCGCAGCCCCGGCGAAGGCATCAGCTCCAATGTCACGCCGCGTTGCACCGCCGCCGCACGGTGCAACTCCACCGCCGGAGCCACCACTCCGTCAGCCGGCTGGTCCACCGCCCGGCCCGGTCCGGAGCGCAACCGCGCCCACAGCACCACATCCTCCAGCAACAGCAGCAAGGCGCGGCCGGTCTGCGCCGCCTCCGCCGCAAAACCCGTCCGTGCCGCGGCCGCCGCACGATCGACGGACACCTGCTCGGCCGAGAGCGTCAGCGCGGTGAGCGGACTGCGCAGGTCGTGTCCCAGCACGGCCATCATGCGATCCTTGTCCGCGTTGGCCGCCGCCAGCTCGCGCGTGCGTTCGTTCACCTCATGTTTCAACTCATCCGCATACGCCTCCTGGATCTGATGGCGTTGCTCCGTCTCCGCCATCGCCTGCGCCTGTGCCGCCAGCTTGTCCTGCTGCATCCGCGCAAAGCGGTCCCCGATCGCCAGCGACAGCAGCAGCATCTCCAGCGCCGAGCCCAGCATCATCGACATCGCCGACAACCCCAGCGGGATCGCCAGCAGCCAGATGATCGCCGTCGGCAGCATGCCGGCGAGCAGCAGGCCGAACGACAATACGAAGAAGCGCGCATGGTAGGAACCCTTCCGCCAGGCCGCGATCGCGCCGGCCAGCAGCACGGCATGCGTCACCGCCACACCGCCGACCGACAACCGCAGCCACCACGTCCGGTCCATCCACGGCGTGGTCAGCGCCAGCAGTGTCAACAGGCCCATCACCCGGCCGGTCCAGCAGGCCGCGATGCCGAAGCGCGGCACCCGTTCGCGCAGCTCGAGAAACGTCCGCGCGAATTGCGCCAGAAAAAAACCGCTCGCCGCCAGCGCCACCGTCAGCGGCGTTTCCATGATCGGCGAACCCGCCGCCCAGCCAATCACCTGGTGCTGCGCCCGCGCCATGAACATGAAAAGCGCGCCGGACCCCAGGTAGCCGAGATACCAGCCGATGTCGCGAAACCGCAGCCTCCCCCACAGCACTCCGTTATAAACAATCAGTGCGAACAGGATTCCGAAATAGGCAGCCTCGACCCCCGCATCACGCAGTTGCGCCGCCAGAAAAGTCCGCGCATCCGGCCACCACACCGGCCGCAGCCACACTCCGAAATGATCCTCCAGCCGCAGATAGACCGTGCGCTCGCCGCCGGCCGGCACCTCCACGAAAAACGCCGCGTCGCGCCCCCAGATGGATTTCTCCGCCGCCTGCACCCATTCGCCGGAGCGCTCGTGCCGCCAGCCGCCGGACTCGCCCATCCACAGGTCCACGCGGTCGGTGTAATACTCCGCATCCGCCAGCACGCCCCGCTGCATCGCCGCGCCGGGATTGCGCAACGTGATCCGCACCCACACCGCCTCGCCGTAAAAAGCCTGGATATAGTTGCGCCCGTCCCAGCGACGCCAGGCGTCCGCCGGTTTCGCGCGCACCGTTTCAAAGGCAAAATCCGCCACCGGGTCGGGCAGCACCTCCACCATCGCACCGCTGGCATCCGGCAGCGCATGCATGCCCTTGCGGTCTCCCGCCACGCCCAGCAGCAACCCGCCAAGCATCGCCGCCGCCAGCGTGAGCAGGCAGGCCAGCACCAGCGGCGTCGACGGGCGCGCGGACGTCATGGCCGCCATTCCGCGCCACGCGCCACCCTGACACAAGTCCCCAATCGCCCTCCCCCGTAGTTCTACGGGTTTTGATTTTTTGCCCGGAGCCGTGGCCGCGCCATCTCATCCGCCACACCCATTCCTTCGCCATGAAATTGCGCCTGCTCCTCCTCACGCTGCCGCTCGCCTCCGCCGCCCCGGCTCAAACCTGGGAGATCACGTCTCCCGCCGCCCCGATTACCTCGGGAAGTTCCTCCTACAACTACGTGAACCTCTGGAGCACGCTGACCCAGAGCGGCGGCACGTTCAGCGCCAACTCCATGGACGTGGGCTCGGTTGGCGCCGAGGGACGGTTCACCCTCGACGGCGGCACCGCCTCCTTCGGCACGCTGACCCTCGCTCCTTACCGCTACTCCACCAGCACGACGGCTTACGGCACACTGCTGGTGAACGGCGGCATCCTCAACGTGAACTCGCTGGTCCTCGGCAACGCCTCCTTCTCCAACCTCCAACCCCGCGTCTTCCAGCCCGGCGGCGTGGTCAACGCCGGCACGGTCACGATCGGCTACGGCAACGGCAACAACGCCGCCTACTACATCGGGGGCACCGGCACGCTCGCCACCGGCGGCATCCAGGGCACCGGCAACTCCGGCGCCGTGCGCCTGCTCCACATGAGCGGCGGCACCATCCGCGCCACGGCCCACAACGACAACTTCATCCATAGCACGATCAGCACCCAGGTCGCCGGCGACGGCGTGACGCTCGACACCAACGGCTTCAACATCGGCTTCCACGGCACCTTCGTCCGCGACACGGATGACCCCCTCATCGGCGTGATCACCAAGGCCGGCACCGGCACCCTGACACTCTACGGCGCCAACACCTTCAGCGGCGGCTTCAACCTCCAGGCCGGCACCCTGTCCGTTTACGGCGACGCCAGCCTCGGCTCCACGAACGCCCCGATCCAGTTCACCGGCGGCATGCTCCGCGTCAACGGCACCGGTCTCGCCTCCCTCGGCGCGCATGCCCTCAACGCCTCCACCTTCGCCGGCGGCTTCGATATCGTCGAGGGCTCGCACACCTTCACGGTGGGCGACGCCCTCTCCGGCACCGGCACGTTCACGAAGGCCGGCGCCGGCACCGTGGTCCTCTCGGGGGCCAACACCCTCGCCGGCGGCACCGTCTCGGCCGGCACGCTCCGGATCACCGGCTCCTTCTCGGGCAATCTGACCAACAACGCCGCCCTCGTCTTCGACCGCTCCACCGCCCTCACCTATGCCGGGGTCATTTCCGGCACCGGCACCCTCACGAAGGACGGAGCCAACACGCTCACCCTCACCGGTCTCAACACCCACACCGGCGGCACCACCGTCAACAGCGGCACACTCGAACTCGCCGGCCCCTCCGGCACCGGCACCGGCGTCATCCGCGGCGCGGTCACCGTCGGTTCCGGCGCCACCTTGCTCGCCTCATCCTCCAATGCCCTCGGCTTCAACAACGAGCGCGTCACCAGCATCACCCTCAACGGTGGCACCCTCAACCACACCGCCGCCGGCGACCAGGGCTGGGGCATCGCCTACACCCTCAACGGCGGCACGATGTCCTCCAACGGCGGCGTCAGCAGCACCACCACCGCCTCGAAGTTCGCCTTCGGCAACAACACCTCCGTCACCGTTGCCGCCAACACCACGAACACCATCGCCGGCCGCGTCGATCTCCGCTCCGACGGCGGCGTGACCGACGTGGCCTTCGATGTCGGCACCGATGCCTCCCTCAACATCACCGCCGCCATCACCTCGAGCCTCGGCACCAGCCCCGGCACCGTCGGCCTCACCAAGACCGGCGCGGGCACCCTAAAGCTCACCGCCGCCAACACCTATGCCGGCGGCACCACCGTCAACGGCGGCACGCTCGAACTCGCCGACCCCACCGCCAACGGCACGATCCGCGGCGCGCTCGTCGTCAACAGCGGCGCCACCGTCCACACGAGCACCGCCAACGCCCTCGGCTGGATCGACAACCAGAGGGTCACGTCCCTCACCCTCAACGGCGGCACCCTCAACCACACCGCCGCCGGCGACCAGGGCTGGGGCGTCGCCTACACCCTCAACGGCGGCACGATGTCGTCCAACGGCGGCACCAGCAGCAGCACCGCCGCCTCGAAATTCGCCTTCGGCAACAACACCTCCGTCACCGTCGCAGCTAACACCGCGAACACCATCGCCGGCCGCGTCGATCTCCGCGCCGACGGCGGCGTGACCGCCGTGGCCTTCAACGTCGGCGCCGACGCATCCCTCGACATCACCGCCGCCGTCACCTCGAGCCTCGGGGCCGGCCCCGGCACCGTCGGCCTCACCAAGACCGGCACGGGAACCCTGACGCTCACCGGCCTCAACACCTACACCGGCGCGACCACCGTTTCCGCCGGCTCGCTCATCGTGAACGGCTCGCTCGCCAACACCGCCGTCACGGTCGCCTCTGGCGCCACCCTCGGCGGCTCCGGCAGTATCAGCAGACTCACTACACTCGCGAGCGGAGCCCGCCTCGCCGCGGGCAACAGCCCCGGCACGCTCACCTTCACGGACGGACTCGCGCTCAATAACGGCTCCATCCTCGACTTCGAACTCGGCGCGACCAGTGATCTCATCGTCGTCTCCAGCGGCACCCTCTCCGGCCCGTCATCCGGCACCGTCACGCTCAACCTCACCGACTCCGGCGGCTTCACCGCCGGAGTCTACACCTTGATTGACGCGACCGGTGCGACCCTCTCCAGCATCGGCGCCACCTCCTTCGATCTCGGCACGACCATCGCCGGTTACACCTACACCTTCGCACAAGACGGCGACCTCTTCCAACTCATCGCCACCTCCGCCGTCCCCGAACCCGCCACCTCCGCCGCCCTCCTAGGCCTGCTGGTCCTCTCCCTCGCCACCACCCGTCGTCACCGGTCAAAAGTAACCCAATAGGTTACTTTCCTCCTCCCGGTCTTTTTCTTTTTCCCAAAACTCACCCAGACCAAAGTAACCTATTGGGTTACTTTGGATGACGGATTCCCTGCCGTTCATTCACGGGTATTTTCAAAGCGAGATATCCCGTCCTGCCTGTTTTTGGGCCAGCCAGTTCAAAATTTGCAGCAACGTTTCCGCCTCCGGCATCCGGCTGCCGTTTTTGAGGTAGTCACTCAAACGCTGCTTGGGAATACCCAGGAACCGCGCCAGTCGCACCTTCGAGCCATGCGGCCTGAGTTGTTCGCGAAGCAACGCCGCGCACGCGTTCCACATCGGGGTATCCTCGCCCGGACGTCGGGTGAGATACGAGCCGCGCCGACGCCTCTTGAGCTGCTTCTTCACCTGCTTCGCGCCCGCCTCCGCGGCTGCAGCCAGCAACTCGCCCAGGTCCATCCACAACTTCAATCGAGGGTGCATCGGTGTCATATAAAGTAACCCAATAGGTTACTTTACCCCGAACAAGCCGTTTTCCGTCACGCGTCCCTCCCTTTTTCCCTCAAACCAAAAGTAACCTATTGGGTTACTTTGTGCCGGGTCCCGGCACATCATGCGTCATCCCTCCATTCGTCATCCCAAGCCCAGCTGCTTTGCCCGGATCAGCAGGTCCGTGGGGCTGGGCGAGCCCAGTTTCGCCATCAGGTTCGCACGGTGAAACTCCACCGTGCGCGCGCTCAGCCCGATCAATTCCCCGATCTCGCGGCTCGTCTTGCCCGTCAACACATGCGCCAGCACCTGCTGCTCGCGCTGCGACAAAATCTTCCCCACCGCGAGCGGCTTGCCGCCTTCGCGCCGGATCGCGTCCCGAAAACGCGGCGAAAAATACCCCCGACCCGCCGCCGCCGCCCGCACCGCCTCCGCCAGCTCCTCCGGCGTGCAATCCTTCTCCAGGTAACCCTCGACTCCGCTCTCGCGGATGCGCGTCACCGCCAGCGGATCGGTGAGCGACGTGAGAATCAACGACCTCACCTCCGGTCGCATCTGCCGCACCGCGCGCACCAGCGCCAGCCCGTCCATCCCCGGCAGGTGCATGTCCACCACCAGAAAGTTGGGCTGAAGTTCCTGCGCCAGCCGCAACCCTTCCTCCGCCGACGCCGCCGCGCCCACCACCTCGAATTTCTCCTGCCCGTGAAACCAGTCTCTTAAAAACGCACGAAAAATCCCCTGATCCTCCACGATCAGCGTGCGCACCTTGTCATCGAAACGCAGCGCGCTCATGTGACCGCCTCCCCGGTCACGCGGCCCGCCGCCGGCAGGATCACGCTCAACTCCGTGCCGCCCGCCCCGGGGCACGACCCCGCCTCGATTCGCGCGCCCAGCGTCGCGCCGATTTCCTGGCTCAACCGCAGACCCATCCCACCGCCCTCCCCGTTGTCGCCCGCGGCCGACGCCTCGCCGCGCAACCGCGCCAGCACCGTGGCCGGCAATCCCGGTCCGTCATCGCGCACCGTGATCCGCACCGTCTCCGCCGACGCCCGCGCAATCACCTCGACGCGGCTGCGCGCAAACTTCACCGCATTGCCCACCAGGTTCCGCACCATCGTCTGCGCCAGCACCAGATCGGTCCACGCCACCAGCGACTCGGGCACGTCAACCGTCAGCGCCACCCCCCGCCGCTCCGCCAGCGGCCGGTGCAATCTCACCACCGGCGTCACCAACCCGGTCACCGCGTGCGCCGACGACGCCGGTTGCGCGCCCGTCCGCAACCGCGCCCACAACACGATGTCCTCGATCAAGAGCAGCATCTGGCGCCCCGCGCCCGCCACGTCGCCCGAAAATTCCCCCAGCACCGCGCCCGCCGTCTCCGCCATCGGCGAACGACTGCCACCCCGCAATTGCTCCGCCCGCTGCGTCAGCGCCGCCAGCGGACTCCGCAAGTCGTGGCCCAGTGCGATCAACATCCGGTCCTTGTCCGTGTTCGCCGCCTCGAGGTCGCGCGTGCGTTCGGCCACCTCGAGTTCAAGTTCGTCCGCATAGGCCGCCTCGATCACCCGCCGCTGCTCCGCCTCTTCGATCAACCGCGCCTGCGCATCCGTCTTCTCCCGCTGCGCACGCGCAAACCGGTCCGCCACCGCCAGCGAGAGCAACAGCATCTCCAGCGCCGAGCCGATCATGAGCCCCATCAAGGCCGCGTTCTTGGCCTCCAGCATCCACAGCCGCACCGCCACCAACGGCAGCGAACCCGCGAACAGACAGCCGAACGACAGCACAAAAAACCGCGCCTGCCGCGCCCCCGTCCGCCACGCCACCAGCGCCAGGATCAACACGCCCGCGTGGGTGACGCCGATCCCCGCCACCGTGGCCGGCAGCCAGACCGCACCTTTTACCCAAGGCGTGCTGAGCGCCCCCAACGCCAGCCCCGCCATCATCACCGCCAGCCACCCCGCGATCCGGTCCCCCCGGCCGCACCGCTGCTTCAATTCCAAAAACTCCCGGGCAAAATGCGTCAGGAAAAATGCGCTCAAAGCCAGCGCCACCGTCAGCGCCGTTTCCAAGCCCGGCGAACCCAGCGTCGCCCCGAGTTCCAGCCCCCAGGCCCGCGCCAGCACGATGAACACTCCCCCCATGCCCAGATAAGCCGCATAGTAGCCGATGTCGGCCAGCCGCAGCCGCACCCACAGCAGCACGTTGTAACCCAGCAGCGCCAGCAACCCGCCGAAGTAAACCGCCTCCGCGATGAGCCCGCGCGTCTTCGCCGCGTGATACGCCGTCGCGTCCGGCCACCATTCCAGTTGGAAAACCGGCCGTGAAAAATCCTCCGCGCGCAGATACACGACGTGCTCCCCCCGCGCCGGCACGCTCACCGGAAACGCCACCGCCCGTCCCGGCAGCGCCTTCTCCGCCGCCGCCACGCTTTCGCCGGACACCAGGTGGAGCGCGTTGCCCCCAACGCGCTTGTCATCCCCCGCATTCTGCCGCCCCCACGCCTCCACCCGGTCCGCGAAAAAATCCACATCCGCCAGCACGCCCGCCCGCGCCTGCGGCTCCGCGTTGCGCAACGTCGCGCGCGCCCACAGCACCGTGCCAAAGCCGCCCGTATAATGACCCGCGCCCGTCCACCGCCGCCAGGCGTCCGCCGGCAATTGCTCCACCTCCGCCCGCGTCATCACCGCCCCCGGCTTCTCGACAAAAAACTCCAGCGTCGATCCCGCCTGCCCCTCGCCCGCCCACGGCTCCACCCCGCCCCGGCTGCCCGCAAAGACCAGCAACAGCCAGCCCAGCCCGCCCGCCACGACCGCGAGCATCCCCGCGATGGGTAGCAAGGAAACGATGCGGGGGGAGTTCATTCCGGCCATTTCCGTCCACCCCCGCCCCCACCGCAAGCCCGCCTCCGACCCAAAACCTCGTAGGCCTACGAGGTTTTGCCGGTGGAACTGCCGTTTTTCGCCGGTGAGATAACCCTCCACACACGCACGTCTCTCCCATGCAAACGTCCGCTTCCCCTCGCGCGCTCCCCGCCTCCCCCACCCTCGCCGGCTTGCGCTTGGCCGTGTTTGTGCTCAACCCAGCCATCCGCTCCCCATGAACGTCCGTCCCCTCTTTTTCGCCGCCGCCGGCACCCTCACGCTTTCGCTCGCCTCGGCCCAGGTGGACTACGTGGGCCAAATCACGATTCCCGACGGCCATGACATTGTCATCCGGCAAGGGATCAATCCGTCGTCCGCCGGCGATAGCACTCTGTATCTGGTGACCACCAAGGAGATTTATTTGGCCACCCCCCCGGCGACAGGTAATACGTTCGCTTGGCCCAAGGCTAATAATCCAGCAAACCCCGCTGAATATATTACCTTTAAAATCACGTTCGGATCGAGCGTCCTCCTCGCCACCGCTCCCATCGCGATTAATACGGGAGAACAGGGGGGCAATCCTTCGAATATGCTGATCATGTCCGGCGTTCGCAGTGGCCTTTACAGCTTTAACCTCACCGCGCAGTCCCGCCAAAACGTCGAGACCGTGAATCCGCCGACAGGCCCCTACGATGCGATGGCCTACCAGGCGACGACGGGCAAGGTCCTGATCGCAAAAGGTAACCAGATATTCGCTCGGGGCCTCAATAATTATGAGGAACCGTGGCCTCTGCTTTTCGGCAGCACGGGCACGGGAAACACCCAGTTTGTCAACCTCACGGAAATGGCCTTCTCCGGTAACGCCTTCGGCGGTCTGCTCTTCACCCTCGACTGGGGGGACCCGAACAAGGTGGACGGGAAGCAGCAGGTGAAGGTCTTCGACATCGACGATCCCGACGGCAACTACTTCCGCTACGCCTTCGATCTGCCGGACAGCCTCGAACTCACCAATCCCGACGGTCACGGCGTGACCATCAACAACTACGGACACCTCTTCATCGCCGATGGCCGTGGCGGTGGCATGGAGTTCAGCCTCACCGGCGACCTCCTGGCCACTTTCAGTCCCCCGGCAGATCAACTCTACGGCGCCAACAACGGCCTCACCGGCTTCAATCCCGCCCCCTACGACGCGTCCCTGGATGCCACCTTCATCACGCATACCAGTGACGGGAACCTCTTCGTCATGGATGGCGACTACGGCCTCCACTGGTATCGCGACACCGCCGCTTATTCCGTCCCCGAACCCGCCGCTTGCGCCGCCCTCGCCGCCACCGCCACCCTCGGCTTCGCCGCCTGCCGCCGCCGTCGTAAGTGATCGACCCGCTTTAACGCAAAGATCGCCAAGTCCGCAAAGTCCCACCTCCGAACCTTCGTGTCCTTCGCGATCTTTGCGTTAAAAATCCTCCTCCGCGCGCTACTCCGCCACGCCTGCCTTTCATCCATGAACGTCCGCTCCCTCTTGTTCGCCGCCGCCGGCACCCTCACGCTGTCGCTCGCCTCGGCCCAAGTGGACTACGTGGGCCAAATCGCGCTTCCCGACGGTCACAACATCGTCGTCCGGCAAGCGGTCAATCCGTCGTCCGCCGGCAATAACTACCTGTATCTGGTGACCACCAAACAGCTTTATACCTCCACCCCCCCGGCGACAGGCAATACGTTCGCTTGGTCCCCCCCAGTCGAGTTCCAAGCGGGGAACATCGGCCTCGGCACCTCGACCATCGCCATTGCCCCGGCAGAAAAAAACAATCCCGGCGGCGATCTGTTGACGATGAGCGGATCACGAAATGCCATTTACTCCTATAACCTCACCGCGCAGTCCCGCCAACTCGTCGAGACCGTGAGTTCGACGGGAGGGATCCCCGATGCGATGGCCGTGCAGCAAGCGACGAACCGAGTTCTGATCGCAAAGACTAACCAGATATTCGCAGGGGTTCGGGGTGATTTGGAAATTCGGCCGGATTTAACTGAAGGGACCACCCTGCTCATCGATGGCGATGGCGTCGGCACGGGAAACAATCACTTCGTCAACCTCACGGAAATGGCCTTCGCCGGTGACGCCTTCGGCGGTCTGCTCTTCACCCTCGACTGGGGGGCGCAGAAGGTGAAGGCCTTCGATATCGACGATCCCGACGGCAACTACTTCCGCTACGCCTTCGATCTGCCGACGGGACTGGAACTCAACGTCGAAGGCCACGGCATGACCATCAACAACTACGGCCACCTCTTCATCGCCGATGGCCGTGGCGGTGGCATGGAGTTCAGCCTCACCGGCGAAGTCCTGGCCACTTTCAGTCCGCCCGAAGATCAACTCTACGGTGCCAGCAACGGCCTCACCGGCTTAAATCCCGCCCCCTACGACGCGTCCCAGGATGCCACCTTCATCACCTATACCAAGGACGGGAACATCTTTGTCATGGATGGCAAATACGGCCTCCACCGGTATCGCGACACCGCCGCCTATTCCGTCCCCGAACCCGCCACTTGCGCCGCCCTCGCCGCCACCGCCGCCCTCGGCCTCGCCGCCTGCCGCCGCCGGCGGACCTGAGCGCACCTCTCGTCACGGCCACGCCTGCCTTTCATCCATGAACGTCCGCTCTCTCTTTTTCGCCACCGCCGGCACCCTCACGTTTTCGCTCGCCTCGGCCCAGGTGGACTACGTGGGTGAAATCACGATTCCCGACGGCCACGACGTCGTCGTCCGGCAAGCGGTCAATCCGTCGTCCGACGGCAATGACTTCCTCTATCTGGTGACCACCACACAGATTTATCAGGCCATCCCCCCGGCGACAGGCAATGCGTTCGCTTTTTACTCCGGCGTGACCCACTTCGGAGGGGACGGCATCATCCTCAGCACCTCGACCATCGCCATTGCCCCGGCAGAGAAAAATAGTCCCGGCGGCGATGTATTGATCATGTCCGGCACTCTAAATCGCATTTTCTCCTATAACCTCACCACGCGATATCGCCTGTCCACCGAGACCGTGAATTCGGCGGGGGCGGCCCCCCGCGATGCGATGGCCGTGCAGCAAGCGACGAGCCGGGTTCTGATCGCAAAGACTAACCAGATATTCGCGGGGGTTCGGGGTGATTTGACGGATGGCACTTCCCTGCTCATCGACGGCACGGCCACGGGGAACAACCAGTTCGTCAAACTCACGGAAATGGCCTTCGCCGGTGACGCCTTCGGCGGTCTGCTCTTCACCCTCGACTGGGGCGCGCAGCAGGTGAAGGCCTTCGACATCGACGATCCCGACGGCAACTACTTCCGCTACGCCTTCGATCTGCCGACGGGACTGGAACTCAACGTCAAAGGCCATGGCATGACCATCAACAATTATGGCCACCTCTTCATCGCCGATGGCCGTGGCGGTGGCATGGAATTCAGCCTCACCGGCGAACTCCTGGCCACCTTCAGTCCACCAGCAGACGAACTCTACGCCGCCAACAACGGTGTCGGCGGCTACGACGCGTCCCTGGATGCCACCTTCATCACGTATACCGAGGACGGGAACATCTTCGTCATGGATGGCGAATACGGCCTCCACTGGTATCGCGACACCGCCGCCTATTCCGTCCCCGAACCCGCCACTTGCGCCGCCCTCGCCGCCACCGCCGCCCTCGGCCTCGCCGCCTGCCGCCGCCGTCGTTTCTGAGGTAGGGCGGGACCGCTGGGTCCGCTGCGCATGAGAGCAGTTTCAGTTGAGGCGTAGCCCATGCACCCCGATCAAATCATGGCCACAAAAGGCACTGTTTTTGTGCTTCTTGTGCTTTTTGTGGCTATTCTGAATCCGCCTGTGCTTGTGGCTATAGTTTAACTTGAACCGCTTTCGGACGGCCCGGCGGTCCGTCCCTACCTTCAATCCATTCCCTGAGTGGTTAAAAACTCCGTAAGTCGCCTTGTGGTTACTCCGGCAGCACCAGCGTGACGCCTTCGATCACCGCACTCTCCGGCACCACCATTTCGCGGTCACGCTCGCCGTCGTTGATTTTCCACGGACCGATCGCGCCCACGCTGCCGTTCGCGTTTTCACCGCTCGCATACGGCACCGTCAGCACGAAGCGCCCGTCCGCATCGGCGCGGGTCGTGACGGTATCGAAAAAAAGCCGCCGCGTGGATTTCAGCCTGAGCCCCAGCGTGGCGGTGATGGTCGCGCCGGGCTTTCCCCGGCCCTCAATCCGCGCGCCCTTCACCTGTTCGTAGATTTTTACGGCGGGCAGAATCTGCGCATCATAAACCAGAAAGGCCCCTTCCTGCCAGATGCGCTCGCGAATCCTGCCGGCCAAACGGTCGCGTTGCGCCGCGTCGATGATCACGCTCGTCACCGGTTCGTAATTCCCCGTGCCCGGATCGTAACCGAAGCGATTGAACACCTCCGCGCGGCTCTCGAAGACGAGACGGAAATGCTCCAGCCCGACCCCGTCCCGCAGGAGAAAACGAAAGCCCGTCATCTGGCGAAACTCGCTCGTGATGCGCGGCACCCTCCACGTCTGCCCGTGATGGTTGAACGGCTGGGCCCGATAAAACCGCTCCACCGGCAGGCCGGCCACGCCGAGGTGCGACGCGAAATCATCGTAGATCATCGGCGGCTCCACCACGACGTAACGCACGGATTCCGCCAGGTTCGAACCCTGCAACGGCGCCGCACGCGCCTCCGCCTCCGAGGTCAGGTAGAAAACGTTCATCGGCTCCGCCTGCGGATAACGCGAAGTCACCGCCGGCCAGCCCGCGACCGTGTTGATGAGATTGCCTCGCTGCCAGTCGCCCAGCACGCCCGCCGCTCCCTTGGCGACCGGCAACGGCTGCGCCCGCAACCACCGGAGCGCCTCGCGCAAGCCCTCGCCCGGCAGAAAGCCGGGCAGTGAATAAAGCTCCCTCCCCGGCCGCAGCGGCGCCGTCCAGCCCAGTGCGATTCCCGCGCCAATCACCGCCGTCGCCGCGCCCAGCCACACGCCCGGCCGTCCCCAGAACCGGACGGTTCCCCGTGATTCAAGCGCGCTCCAAAAATACCCCGCCAGCACCACCGCGTGCACCGCCCCCAGGTAGGCGTAGTCGTGCACTCGACACCACAATGCGATCAACAGGAAACCCGGCAGCACCGCCAGCCACCAACCCGGCTTGCGACCGGCGGGCGTCAACCACCCCGCCAGCGGCACCAGCAGCGCGAGCACCCCCGCCAGTCCGGTCACGAGAAAAAAGAAACGCGGCGTGACCGCCTGGTTTTCCTGGATCACCGCCGACTTCACCGCGACAGCATCGAAAACCGCACCGCGCACCGTCGCCGACGCGACCATCGCCCCTGCGATCGACAGCGTGAAAAGCCCGACCGCCAGCAGCGCTCGCCCCCGAACGCCCGCCCGCAGTCGCGGCGTGCGAAAAATCCAGTCGAGCAACACGCACGCGACCGGCACCAACGCGAGCGCCGGCACCGCGCTCCGCCACAAGCCCACGTGCATCACCAGCGAGGGAAACACCACGCCGGCCCCTCCGACCAACACCAGCAGCGCGAGCCAGAAGCGCAGCGCCGCCCGCGTGGTCGCCTCCGTGTCGCGCCCTTGCAGCGCATCGGCAAAAATCTGCCCGATGAACGCCAGAGCAAACACCGGCAGGTAAAGCGGCGCCCCCACCCAGGTGAAAAACAAAACCGCCAGCGGCAGCGCCGCGCCCCACGCCGGCCGCCACCACGGCAGCGGCGCCGGCGACCGCCGGCCGGGGTTCAGCGCCGTCAACGCTCCCCGCACACACAGCAGGCTCAGCACCATCTCCGCGACATGGTGATCGCAGAAACCGAGCGACGTGCGCGTGAGCCCGTCGCCCGGCAGCAGCACGCACCACAACGCCATCACCGCCGCGATCCCCACGGGCGCCTGCCGTCGCACGAGACCGAACACCAGCGGCACCAGCACCGCCGCCCCCAGCGGCGGCACAAACAGACACACCCACAGCAGGGCACGCTCCGGCGCCGCTCCGGTAACGAACGCACCGGCCTTCGCGAGCGCCGCCAAAAACAAATCGTAAAGCCCCGCGGAGTCGTTGCGCAGGACCGCCGGGTATTGACTGGCATCATCCCACCGCAGCAGCGCGGGAAAATGGCGGACCGAATAAAGCGCCTGCCGGAAATGAAAGTAAGGATCGTTCTCTGGCAGGATGGCCAGGTCCCCCTGCGGCGCCAAAAATTCCCACCCCGGAAAAACCCGCAGCAAGAAAACGATAAAGCCCAGCCCCGCCAAGAGGACCATCACGCCCCGGCGATAATCCCCGAATGGCTTGGGCAATTGCATCCGGAGATTCCTACAGAAACGTCCGCCAAGTCACGACCCGATTGGACCCGAAACCTCGTAGGCCTACGAGGTTTTGCCGGTGGAACACTCTGTTTTGCCCGGCGGGATAAGCGCCCACACGCCCGCCTTCCCATGCAAACGTCCGCTTCCACCGCCCTCTCCCTGCTCGCCGCGCTTGCCGGTTTCCTCGCAGCCCTCCCGCTTTCCGCCCAGACCACCATCACGTTCGAAGACGGCCAGCCCGACTACACCGACGGTCACACGACCACCGCCGCCGATCCCCTCACGTTCACCCTCGCGGACGGCGCCGCCACGCAAAGCGGCCTCATCGACGGCGACGGCTCCCTCACGAAAACCGGCGCGGGCTCCCTCGCTCTCACCGAGGCCAATACCTACTCCGGCGGCACCACCATCACCGGCGGCACCCTGCACTTCGCCACCGCCGACAATTTCGGCACCGGCAACATCACGCTCAATGGCGGCGGCCTCCGGTGGGCTCCCGACACGGTCACCGATATCTCGTCCCGCCTCAATCCCCTCGGCGCGGACGGCGCGACGTTCGACACCAACGCCAATGACGTGACCTTCGCCTCCGCGCTCTCCGGCACCGGCGCATTGATCAAGTCCGGCGACGGCCTGCTCGCCCTGGAGAACGACAACACCTACACCGGCGGCACCACCATCACCGGTGGCGCCGTCCAGATCGGCGTCGGCGGCACCCAGGGCAGCGTCGTCGGCGACATCCTCAACAACGGGTCGCTCACCTTCAACCGCTCGGATGCCACCGAGCACGACGGGGTCATTTCCGGATCCGGTTCCGTCACCCACGCCGGCACCGGCACGCTCGCGCTCACGGGCGCCAATACCTACGAGGGCGGCACCTCCATCATTGGCGGCGGCCTTCTCCAATTCACCACCGACGCCGATCTCGGCACCGGCAATATCACGCTCGATGACGGCGGTTTGAAATGGGCCGCAGGCAACACCACGGATATTTCCGCCCGTCTCAATTCCATCGGTTCCGGGGGAGGAGGCGTCTCGGGTGCCCGGGGAACTTTCAATACCAACGGCAATGACGTCACCTTCAACACCGCCGTCACGGGCGTTGCCTACGCTGTCCTGGAGAAAACCGGCGCCGGCACCCTGACCCTCAACGGCGGCTCTGGCTCGGCTCTCGACTACCGTGTCAGCGGAGGAACGCTCACGTTCGCCAACGGCACCTACGAAGGTGGCGCTCTCCTGGTCAGCGATGCCGGCGCTTCAGATCCGTCGAGCGCGGCGCCGACCGCCGTCGTCATCACCGGGGCAGGCACTTCCTTTGGCTTGATTGGTGGAGCAGACCTCCAGGTGGGTAACTCGAACGCACTTTCCGCCTCACTCACGATCGCTGACGGCGCCTCCTTTTCCACCGCCGGCGGAATCCAGATCGGCAGCAGCTCGACCGCGGAGAGCACGCTCACCGTCACCGGCGGCGCCACCGCCTCCACTTGGGACGCGTTCGTCGGTGGGAGTTCCACCGGCGATAGCCTCCTCACCGTCTCGGGCTCCGGCTCCACCTTCGATGTCGTCAATAATCTTTTTGTCGGACAAGGCCCGGGTTACGAACTCATCACCGGTTCCTCCTCGATGACCATTTCCGGCGGCGCCTCGGCTTCTGCCGAGTTGACCGTGATCGGCAGTGGCGGGGCCCTCGGCGCGAACAGCCTCACCCTCACCGGCGCCGGCTCCAAATTCACGAACAAAGGCACCCTCTTACTTATAGCCGAGGGGGCCTCCGACAACGGCACCCTCAATCTCGGCTCCGTGGCCGGCGATGCCGCCACCGCCGCCGGCATTCTCGATGCCGAAAGCGTCATCGGCGGTGACGGCGTCGCTATCCTGCAATTCAACACCACCGGCACCGACCTCGCGCCGACCTACTTCACCCGCGACGGCACCAGCACCGGCACGGGTGTGTATATCGGAGGCAGCCTCTCCGTCATAAACACCGCCGGCACCACCGTCCTCGTTGGCACGAACAACTATACCGGCGTCACCCGGATCAATGGCGGCACCCTCGGCGTCACCGAGCCGGGCAGCCTCGGTTCATCCTCCAACGCAGCCACGAACCTCGTCCTCAACGGCGGCACTCTCCGCTACATCGGCGGCGAGCAAAGCACGGACCGCCTCTTCCAGGTCGGCGACACGACGGCCGGCGTCACCGGCACGCTCGACGCCTCGGGCACCGGCGCGCTGACCTTCACCAACACCGGCAGCGTCGCCTACGGCACCGCCGACCAAACCCGCACCCTCGGCCTCGCCGGCACGAACACCGACGCGAACACCCTCGCCGCCCTCATCGCCGACAACGGCACCGGTGCCGTGAGCGTCGTCAAAAGCGGTGCCGGCACCTGGGTCCTCGCCAACGACAACACCTACACGGGCGGCACCACCATCGACGGCGGCACGCTCGAGATCACCGGCTCCCTCGGCGCGGGCGCCTATTCCGGGGCCATCGCCAACTCCGGCGCGTTCGTCATCTCGTCCCCGGCCGACCAGACCCTGGCCGGTGTGATCTCCGGCACCGGCTCCCTGACCAAGACCGGCACCGCCACCCTCACGCTCTCCGCGACGAATACCTACGCTGGCGGCACCACGATCACCGGCGGTCTCGTGAACTTCGCCACCGACGCCAACCTCGGCACCGGCGCGCTCACGCTCGACGGCGGCGGCCTGCAATGGGCCACCGGAAACCAGACCGACATCTCGACCCGCCTCAACGCCCTTGGCGCAGGCGGCGCGACCTTCGACACCAACGACAACAACGTGACCCTCGCCTCCGTGCTCTCCGGCACCGGCGCGTTGACCAAGACCGGCACCGGCACCCTCACGCTCTCCGGCACGAACACCTACACCGGCGTCACCACCATCTCCAACGGCCAGATCACCCTGGAAAACGCCGCGGCGCTGGGCACCGGGTCCGTCAATGTGGAGAGCGGGGCGATGCTCGACGCCTCCAGCCACGGCTTCGATCTGAACCGCCTCGGCGGTGCGGGCACGATCACCTCTTCCGGCGCCTACACAGCCTCGCCGACGCTCGACTTCACCCTCGCCACGAGCCTCACCGGCACGGCTTCGCTCACCAAAACCGGCGCGGCTGCTTTGATTCTCTCCGGCACGAACACCTACTCGGGCGGCACCGTGCTCAACGAGGGCATCCTCGGTCTCGGGGCCGACGACGCCCTCGGCAGCGGCCTGCTCACCATCAACGGCGGCGCCCTTCGCGCCGTCGACAGCGGACGCACGCTCACCAACGACATCACCCTCAACGGCGACTTCACCCTCGGTCGCCTCACCAATCTCTCCGGAGCGATCACGCTCACCCACGACGTCACGATCACCTCCGACAACCCCGACTCCTCCGACCCCACGTCCTCGACGCTTTCCGGCGTCATCTCCGGCGCTCACAGCCTGACCTTCGCCGAGGGGGCGAATCCCGTCGGCACGCTCGTCCTCGCCGGCGACAACACCTACACCGGAGGCACCACCATCACCAGCGGCAACGTCCAGATCGGCGACGGCGGCACCCAAGGCAGCATCGTCGGCAATGTCCTCAACAATGCCTCGCTCACCTTCAACCGCTCGGATGCCACCACCTATGCCGGCGTCATCTCCGGTTCCGGTTCCGTCACCCAGGCCGGCTCCGGCACGCTCACCCTCACGGGCACCAACACCTACGAGGGCGGCACGTCTGTCATCAACGAGGGGATGATCGAATTCTCCAGCGACGCCAGTCTCGGCACCGGCAACATCACCCTCAACGAAGGCGGCTTGAAGTGGGCGACAGGAAACACCACCGACATCTCCTCCCGCCTCAATACCATCGGCAGGCGTGGGGCGACTTTCGACACCAACGGCAATGACGTCTCCTTCGCTTCGGCCGTTTCAGGGGAGGACTTCAGTGACCTCATCAAAACCGGCGCCGGCACGCTCACCCTCTCCGGCGCCACGGGCGCGGACATGGATTACATTGTTACCGGAGGGACCCTCGATTTTGGGACCGGCGTTTATCAAGGCGGCTACCTCGACATCGGCGTCTCCTATAACAGCCCGGACTCGCCGAGCTACGGCCCGAGCGCCGTCATCCTTTCCGGGGCGGACACTTCCTTCAGCTCCGACTCGGCAAGTGCCATCGGTCTCAGCGGTGGCGATGAATTCTCCGCTTCACTCACGATCTCCGGTGGCGCCTCCTTTTCCTCCACCGGCTACGGAGTCTACGTCGGCCAGAACTCGGCCGCCGAGAGCACGCTTACGGTCACCGGTGCCGGCTCCTCCTATACAGGAACCGGTGATCTCGAAATTGGCTCATCCAACTCGGGTCGGTCCACCCTCATCGTTTCCGACGGTGCCTCCGCGACCACCCAGGTCACGATCCTCGGCTCCGCTTCCACCGGCGAGAACATCATCACCGTCTCGGGCACCGGCTCGACGTTCACGACCACCGACACCCTTTATATCGGTTACCAACAAGCTTACGGCCAACTCACCACCCACTCCTCCGTGATGACCGTTTCCGACGGCGCCTCGGCTTCCGCCGGCACGACCGTGATCGGCAGTGGTGGCGCCATCACCGCAAACAGCCTCACCCTCACCGGCACCGGTTCCACCTTCACGACCGGCACCCTCACGCTCGCTGCGGGCGCCCTCGACAACGGCACCCTCAACCTCGGCTCCGCGGCCGGCGATACCGCCACCGCCGCCGGCATCCTCGACGCCGCCACCGTCACCGGCGGTCTCGGCGCCGCCATCCTCCAGTTCAACACCACCGGCACAAACCTCGCGCCGACCTACTTCACCCGCGACGGCACCAGCACCGGCACGGAGGTGAACATCGCGGGCGGTATCGCTCTCGTGAATACCGCCGGCACCACCGTCCTCTCCGGCACGAACACCTACACGGGCGGCACCACCATCACCGGCGGCCTGATCAACTTCACCTCGCTCGCCAACTTCGGCACCGGCAACATCACCCTCGACGGTGGCGGCCTCCAATGGGGCGGCGTCAGCCAGACCGACGTCTCCTCGCGCCTCAATCCCCTCGGCGCGGGCGGCGGAGTCTTCGACACCCAGGGCAACTACGTCTCCCTCAACTCCGCGCTCTCCGGCACCGGCGCGTTGACCAAAACCGGCTCCGGCACGCTCCGGCTCGGCGCCACCAACACCTATTCCGGCGGCACTTCCCTGAACGCCGGCACGCTTGAGCTGAGCGCCGACAATGCCCTCGGCACCGGCGCGGTCACCATCACCGGCGGCACTCTCCGGGCCAGCGGAGCGGAGCGCACGCTCTCGAATGCACTCTTCACCAGCGGCACCTTCACCGTGGGACGGCTGACGAACTTCTCCGGCACGACGACCCTGACTGCGGACACGACGATCATCGCCAGCAATCCCGATGGTCCCGCCGATTCCAATATGACCTTCAGCGGGGCGATTGTCGGCGACTTCGGTCTCACCCTCGCGGAAGGCGACGTCCCCCATGGCATCGGCACGGGCTATATTATTTTCGGCGGCACCAACACCTACACCGGCGGCACCACGCTGCGCACCCGCCTCTCGATCGCCAGCGATACGGCCCTCGGCGCCGCGTCCGGCTCCCTCACGATGGATGGCGGCACGCTGCGCCAGACGGCTTCCATCAACTCCTCGCGCGATCTCATCCTCGGCGCCGGCGGCGGCACGTTCGAGATCGGCGGCTTCAGTAGTTTTTCCGGCACCGTTTCCGGCTCCGGCGGAGTGACGATGTCCTCCGGTTTCCTCGTGCTCGACGGTCCGCTCACCTACACCGGAGCCACCGTCATCGACGGCGGCACTTTGAAATTCGTCAACAGCGGGACCGGCGCGTCCACCCCCGCCACCTCGGGCGTGACCATCGGCGCGGCGGGAGCCCTTTATTTCGGCGACGATGTCACCTACGGCGGCGTGATCGCCGGCGCGGGCGGGGTCAGGCACGAGTTCGCCGGCACCACCGTGCTCACCGGCGCCAACACCTACACCGGCGGCACCACGATCAACGGCGGCGCGCTCCAGCTCGGCAACGGCGGCACCACCGGCTCGATCGCCGGCGACGTCGCGCTCTCCAACGGCGGCAACCTCGCCTTCAAGCGGTCCGACGCCGTCACCTATGCGGGCGTCGTCAGCGGCAACGGTAGCCTCACCCAATCCGGCGCCGGCACGCTCACGCTCAGCGGCACCAACACCTACACTGGCGGCACCACCGTCAACGCCGGCCTGATCAACTTCACCTCCCTCGCCAACTTCGGCACCGGCAACCTCGCGCTCAACGGCGGCGGCCTGCAATGGGCCACCGGCACCACCACCGACGTCTCCGCCCGCCTCGATGTCCTCGGCGCGAACGGCGCGACCTTCGACACCAACGGCAACAACGTCTCCCTCAACACCGTGCTTACCGGCACCGGCGCGCTGACCAAGACCGGCGCCGGCACGCTCCGGCTCGGCGCGGCCAACACCTATACCGGCGGCACCTTCGTGAGCGAGGGCACCCTCGGCCTCGGTGCCCACAACGCCATCGGCACCGGGGCGATCACGATCACCGGCGGCGGCATCCGGGCGGAAGGACAGGCGCGCACGCTCTCGAATGCGCTCTTCACCAGCGGCACGATCACCGTCGGCCGCTCGACGACCTTCGCCGGCGTGACGACCCTGAATGCGGACACCACCCTCATCGCCAGCAATCCCGATGGCCCCGCCAATTCCAACACGACCTTCAGCGGAGCGATCGGCGGAAACTTCGGTGTCACCCTCGCGGAAGGCGCTGGCGGATTGGGAATCGGCACGGGCTATGTTGTCTTCAGCGGCACCAATACCTACACCGGCGGCACCACGCTGCGCACCCGGCTCTCAATCGCCAGCGACGCGGCCCTCGGCGCCGCGTCCGGCAACCTCGCGATGGACGGCGGCACCCTGCGCGGGACGGCCGCCATCGATTCCGCCCGCAATGTCAGCCTCGGCGCCGGCGGCGGCACGTTTGATCTGGGCAGCGACAGCAGTCTTTCCGGCACGGTCTCCGGCTCGGGCGCGTTGACCAAATCCGGCGCCGGCACCCTCACACTGACGGGCGCCAACACTTACGCCGGCGTCACCACCCTTTCGGGCGGCGCGCTCCAGATCGGCAATGGCGGCACCACCGGCAGCATCGCCGGCAACATCGTCGATAACGGATCCCTCGTCTTCAACCGCTCCAACGCGTTGCTTTATTCCGGGAACATCTCTGGCACCGGCTCGGTGACGCAATCCGGCTCCGGCACGCTCACCCTCTCCGGCACCCACACCTACACCGGCGCGACCACGGTCAATGCCGGCACCCTCCGCGTGACCGGCTCGCTCGCCTCCTCCGCCGTTAATGTCGCCTCCGGCGCCACGCTCGGCGGCTCCGGCACGATCGGCGGATTCACTACACTCGCCTCCGGCGCGCATCTCGCGCCCGGCAGCTCCCCCGGCACGATCACCTTCACCGCCGGACTCGCCCTCTCCGGTGGCGCAATCCTTGACTTCCAGCTGGGCACCGCGAGCGACCTCATCCTCGTCACCGGCGGCACCCTCTCCGGCCCGTCCTCCGGCACGATCACCGTCAACCTCTCCGACTCCGGCGGCTTCACCGCCGGCACCTACACCTTGATCGACGCGACCGGCGCGAGCCTCTCCAGCATCGGCGCCACCTCCTTCGACCTCGGCACGACCATCGCCGGTTACACCTACACCTTCGCGCAAAACGGTGATCTCTTCCAACTCATCGCCACCGCCAGCCCCGTCCCCGAACCTTCGACCTGCGCCGCCCTCGCCGGTCTCGGTGCGCTGGGCCTCGTGACCCTGCGGCGCCGCCGTCGCCAAGCCTGAGCCGTAACAATTCATTTGAAGGCGGAGTAGCGAGATAAGATGGCGGGCAGATTTCGGTGGTGAATGACCAAGGAATACCCGGAGAGTATTTCGCCGGGAATGAAACACCGAAAGGTGCCGTCAGATTGCCTCGATACGACCCTCTCAAATGAATTGTTACGGCTTAGCCGGAAACGGCACCAGCCTGACTCAGGCGCTTGTCACGGATTTCCGGGCGTTCGCCACAGCGGCGCTCAGATCCGGACCGGCACCCTCGTTTCCGCCTCGCCGGCACCGGCCGGCTGCGTTTCGCTCCGGCGCGATCCTCCCGATGCCCTCCGCCCGCCGCACTCCCGTCGTCCCGCCCGGTCGGGCGTTCTCTCATGGCTGACCACGGCGTCTCGGAACGGATCGCCCTCGCGGCCTTGCTGGCGCTGGCCGTGCTCGGCCTCGGCGCCGTGATGTTCGGCCTCGCCCCGGGCCGACCGTTGCTCCCGACCGCGGATGCCACGCTCGCGGTCCTGCCCGACAACAACGCCAGCCTGACCTGGCACGAAGTCCGTGCGCTGCCGGACAGAGTGTGGCAGCCGTGGACCACCAACCGCTACATTCAGTCGATCCACGGCGGCGCCGTGTGGGTGCGTGTCACCCTGCGGAACCCAACGCCGCAGCCGCAGGCCGGCGTGCTGGCCGACGCCGAATACTACACCGATCACGTGGAACTGTGGATGCCGGACGACACCGCGAACGGGTGGTCGCACCGGATATCCGGCGAATGCATCCCGGGGCCCGCAAAACCGATCTGGGGTCGCGACACGGCGTTCTTCGTGAGCGTCCCCGCCCGCAGCACACGCACCGTCATTCTCCGCGCCGAGGATTATTTCGGCGTGTGGCTGAATCTCCGCTGGTGGCCGGAAGCGCGGGATTTTTTCGCCATGCAGCTGCGCACCGGCCTGGCGGAGGCGCTCTACTTCGGCATCCTGGCCGCGCTGCTCATTTACAACGGCGTGCTCTGGTCGCGCCTGCGGCACCGTGATCTCGGCCACTACCTCGCCTACCTCGCCTCAATCGCGATCTTCATGTTCTTCGGACGCGCGCAGTTCCCGCAGTTCGGCCTGCCGATGGGCTCGACGCGGCTCGAGCCGCTGGCTGCCGCCTCGGCCGCCGCCAGCTGCTTTTTCCTCGTGCGCTTCGGCCGCGAGTTCCTCGGACTGCGCGCCATCGCCCCGCGGCTCGACCGGGTCGCGCAGGTCCTTGGCCTCCTCAACTTCGTGCTGGTTCCCGGCGCGCTCACACTCGTCTGGGGCAACAACACGCAATGGATGCATTACGTCGGCTACGCCAGCATCGCCACGCACGGAATCATGATCCTCGCCGGCCTCACCGCGTGGCGGGCCGGCGTGCAACACGCGCGCTTCTACCTGCTGGCCTTCGGCGCCCTGCTTCTCGGCATCGTGCCTTTCGCCGTCTTCTGGCTCGCCGCCATCCCGCTCGGGCCCACGCAGCAATTGCTGATGATGGGATCGGGCCTCGAGATGCTCCTGCTCTCGCTCATGCTCTCCGACCGCTTCGCGCTGCTCGAGCGGGATCGTCACGCCGCGCTTCTCGCCGGGGAACAAGCCCGCCTCGAGCTGCTCCGCTACCAGCTCAACCCCCACTTCCTCTTCAACGCCCTCAATTCCATCTACGGCTTCGTGCTCCCGCACTCGCGCCCCGCCGGCGAACTGGTGCGCCGCCTGGCCGACTTCTGCCGCCTGACCCTCACCCGCCGGCACGACGCGCGACACCCGCTCGCGGAGGAGTTCGCCTTGCTTCGCAACTACCTCGACATCGAACAACTGCGCTGGGGCGACCGGTTCTCGCTGAACGTCACGCTGGCGGCGGACACCGCGGATTTCCCACTGCCGCCCTTCCTGCTCCTCCCGCTCGTCGAGAACGCCGTCAAGCATGGCGGCGCCACCAGCCCCGACCGGCTCGACCTCCGGCTCACCGCCCGCCGCGAGACCGACGGCACGGTTGTGCTGGCCGTTGCCAACACCGGCCGCTGGCTCGAAGCTGGCGAACCGCGCTCCACGCCGTCCACCGGCATCGGTCTCGAGAATTTCCGCGCGCGCCTCCGCAACGCCTTCCCGCTCCATACCCTCGACTTCGCTTCTCGCGACGGCTGGGTCACGGTCACACTGCGGCTCACCCCGTCTCCGTCCCATGACTAAAGCTCTCCTGATCGACGACGAACCTCCCGCCTGCGCCGCGCTCCGCACCCTGCTGCGCGATCATCCTGAAATCACCGTCGCCGGCGAAGCGGGGACGATCACCGAGGCCCGCGCCGCCTTGGCGCGCCCCGGCTACGATCTCGTGTTTCTGGACATCCAGCTGCGCGGCGGCACGGGCTTCGATCTCGTGCCCCACGTCCGACCCGGCGCCCGCGTCATCTTCGTGACCGCCTACGATGCGCACGCCCTGCGCGCGTTCGAGGTCAACGCGCTGGACTACTTGATGAAACCGGTCGCGCCCGCGCGGCTGGCCGCCGCCCTCGCCCGGCTCAAGGCGACGGCCACCGCGGAAGGATCTGCTCCGGGGCCGCTCCGCCCGGACGACCGCGTGCTCCTCAAGCTCGGCAGCGGCATCGAGCGCTTCGTTCGCCTGACCGACATCCGCCTCGTCGCCTCGAATGAAAATTACAGCGAAGTCTCTCTCGGCGTCGCGGGCGAACACCTGCTCGTGCGCAAGACGATGAAGGCTTGGGAGGAGGCCCTGCCGCCGGCGCAATTCGTCCGCGTGCATCGCCAGACGATCGTGAATGTCGCCCACGTGCGCGCGATCGATCGCGTGACCGAGGCCACCTCTCACCTCCGGCTCGACGGCATCGCCGAGCCCGTCGTCGCCAGCTACCGCTATCTCGCCGACCTCCGCGACAAGCTGCCCCCGCACTGAAGCGCCGTGCGCTTGTCACTTTTCCCGGGGCGTTCGCCACCCATCGGTTGTCTCTCGCGATCCGGTGGCAAAAGGCTGGCGACGTCATGCCACGCCACCACACTTGCCTCCGCCGTCTCGCCACCACGTTCGCCCTGGCCTCACTCGCTGCGGCCTCCGCCCACGCCCAGATCGTCGGCAACACACTTTCGAGCGGCACGGAATCCAGGGACACCTACTATAAATCTACGGGCACGCTGACTCAGACCGGCGGCACTTTTATTGTCACTTCCGAAGCCGTCATCGGCAGCCAACTCGGCAGCACGGCCCAATACAATCTCCAAGGCGGCACCGCAATTTTCAGCACGCTGCGCCTGGGCAACGCCGTCATCTACGGCACGGGCACCTACGCCGTTGGCAACCTGGTCCAGACGGGCGGCGACCTCACCGTCACCAACAATATCTACATCGGCACTTCTTCGGGCGCCGGCACCCCCGGCTTCGGCAACCTCATCGTCACCGGCGGCACCCTCAGCGCCTACGAGATCGCCTTCACCAAACCGACCGCCGTGGGCTCCAACAACTTCACCCTCGGAGGCACCGCCCTCGTCACCACGAACCTCCTTTACCTCAACAACGCCAACTCCGACAGCTACGTCTATTTCAACGGCGGCACGCTCCGCGCCGGCAGCCGCGCCGCCAGCGCCTGGATCCAGAACGGCATCAACGTCCGCATGCTGGAGGGAGGCGCGGTATTCGATACCGCCGGGCAAAACAAGGATTTCGCCAACGCCATCCTGCGCGACTCGTCCCTCGGCGCCGCCATTGACGGCGGCCTCACGAAGAAAGGTGCCGGCACCCTCACGCTCTCCGCTTCCAACAGCGACTACACCGGCGCCACCACGCTCCAGGCTGGCACCCTCTCGGTCGGCAGCGCGGGCGCGCTCGGCTCTGCCGCCAACGCGATCAACTTCACCGGCGGCACGCTGCGCATCACCGGCACGACGTTCACGAATCTCGGCTCACGCGTGCTCAACCACACCACGTTTGATGGCGGCCTCGATATCGCCGACGCGAACAACACGTTCACCCTCTCGCAATCGCTCTCCGGCACCGGCGCGCTCACGAAGCTCGGCGACGGCACGCTCGTCCTCTCCGCGGCCGGCACGCGCTCCGGCGCCACCACCGTCAGCGCCGGCACGCTCCGTCTCACCGACTCGCTCGCACTCCAAGCCAGCCCGGTCACGATTTCCGGCACGGGCGCGCTCGTCTCCGCGGGCACGCTCCAGATCGGCAACGGAGGGACGACCGGCAGCATCGCCGGCAACATCACCAATAATGCCTCCCTCGTTTTCAATCGCTCCGACACCCTCACCCACGCCGGCGTCATCTCCGGCTCCGGCGCGGTCACCAAGACCGGCTCCGGCACGGTCACGCTCTCCGCCGTCAACACCTACGCCGGCGGCACCACCGTCTCCGGCGGCGTCCTTGCCATCGGCGAATCCTCCGCGCTCGGCACCGGCGGGCTCACTTTCAGCGGCGGCATCCTCCGGATCACGGGCACGTCCCTGGCGAACTTCGGCGCGCGCTCGTTGAATACCTCCACCTTCACCGGCAGCCTCGATATCGCCGACGCCTCGCACACCTTTACCCTCGGCTCGTCGCTCTCGGGTTCCGGCTACCTCAGCAAGAACGGCGCGGGCACGCTCGTCCTCACCGGCACCAACACCTTCAGTGGCGGCCTCTGGCTCAACGGCGGCCTCGTCGAATTCTCCACCACTTCCAACCTCGGCAGCGGCCTCGCCGTCCTCCAGGGCGGCGGCCTGCGCTGGGCGGCCGGCAACACCACCGACATCACCGCGGCCTCCAATTTCAGCCGCTGGATCGCGGCCGGCGGCGCGACCTTCGACACCAACGGCAACAACGTCGCCTTCTCCACCGAACTCCGCGACGCCGGCGGCGTCACAAAAACCGGCGCGGGCACGCTCACGTTCAACGCAGTCAACACCTACACCGGCAGCACCACCGTCAACGGCGGCACGCTCGCCCTGAACATCGGCGGCCAGGTGGGTGCCATCCGCGGCGCGCTCACCATCAATGCCGGCGGCACCGTGGTGACTTCCGTCAACAACGCCCTCGGCTGGGGCAGCGGCACGCGGGTCACTTCCGTCACGATCAACGGCGGGACGCTCAACCACACCTCCTCCGGCAGTCATGGCTTCGCCGGCGCCTACACGCTCAACGGCGCCACAATGTCCTCCAACGGTGGCGTGAGCAGCACCACCGCCGCCTCCCACTTCTCAATCGACGGCACCTCGTCCTTCAATGTCGTCGGCGCCACCGCGTCCACCATCGCCGGCCGCATGGACCTGCGCGGCGACGGCGGCTACAACAATGTGAATTTCACCGTCGCTGATGGCTCTGCTCTCAACGTCACCGCCGGCATCTCCACGCAACACGGGGTGGGATTCACCAAGCTCGGTGCAGGCACGATGACGCTTGCCGGCACCAACACCTACACCGGTGCGACCACGGTGAGCGCCGGCACGCTCCTCATCAACGGCTCGCTCGCCAATACCGCCGTCACCGTCGCAAGCGGCGCGACGCTTGGTGGCAGAGGAAGTATCGGCGGATTCACTACACTCGCGAGCGGGGCCCGCCTCGCCGCGGGCAACTCACCCGGCACGATCACCTTCACCGGCGGCCTCGCCCTCTCCACCGGCTCGATTCTCGACTTCGAACTCGGCACGACCAGCGATCTCATCCTTGTCACCGGC
>JAQSWS010000065.1 GCA_029266495.1 Rariglobus sp.
TCCAAAACTCTGGCACCCCGGTCACCCTCATCTCCACCGCGCCGTCAGCCAGGTCACCGATCTCGACCGCGGCAACGAAACGGATCGTTACGAAACGACCTTCGGCATCCGCTGGTTCGAGTGGACCGCCGACCGCGGTTTCTTTCTCAACGGCGAACACCTCTATCTCCACGGCGCCAACATCCACCAGGACCAGGCGGGCTGGGGCGACGCCGTCACCGACTCCGCCCAACGTCGCGACATTCAAATGCTCAAGGACGCCGGCTTCGTCATCGCGCGCGGCTCGCATTATCCGGCCTCGCCCGCACGCTCCCGCGCCTGCGACGAACTCGGCGTGCTGCTCTGGTCGGAAAACGCCTTCTGGGGCATCGGCGGTTTCCGCCCCGACGGCTACTGGAATTGCAGCGCCTACCCCGTCGCCGTCGAAGACGAAAAACCGTTCGAGGAAAGCGTGAAGGCGTCCCTCCGCGCCATGATCCGCATCCATCGCAACCACCCGTCCATCGTCACGTGGAGCATGGGCAATGAAACCTTCTTCAGCGCCGCCTCCCAAATGCCGAAGGTCCGCGCCTTCCTCAAGGAACTCGTCGCCCTCTCCCGCGAACTCGATCCCACCCGTCCCGCCGCCATCGGCGGAGTCCAGCGTCCGCTCGACACCGGTCGCATCGACAGGATCGGCGACATCGCCGGCTACAACGGCGACGGCGCCTCCGTCCCTGTTTTCCAAAATCCCGGCGTGCCCAACCTCGTCGCCGAATACGGCAGCGTCACCGCCGACCGCCCCGGCAAATACGACCCCAACTGGGCCGATCTCGCCAAGGACAACGGCAGGCCCGTTCACCCCTGGCGCAGCGGACAAATCATCTGGTGCGCCTTCGACCACGGCAGCATCGCCGGCGCCAAGCTCGGCAAGATGGGCATCGTTGATTACTTCCGCCTCCCGAAGCGCTCCTACTATTGGTATCGCGACGCCTACGCCAAAGTTCCCCCGCCCGTTTGGCCCGGATACGGCACGCCCGGCAAACTGAAATTCGAAGCCACCCGGACTTCCGGCATCCGCGCCGACGGCACCGACGACGTTCAACTCATCGTCACCGTGCTCGATGCCTCCGGAAAACCCATCAGTAACTCGCCCCCCGTCGACCTCACGATCATCTCCGGCCCGGGTGAATTCCCCACCGGTCCGTCGATCCGCTTCGAGGAAAAAAGCGACATCCGCATCCTCGACGGACAAGCCGCCATCGCCTTCCGCTCCTACCACGCCGGGACCACCGTCCTCCGCGCCACCTCGCCCGGCCTCGCGTCCGCCGATCTCACCCTGCGCTTCGAAGGCGAAGAACCCTACGTCGCCGGCCGCACGCCCGCCACGTCTCCGCGCCCCTATGTGCGCTTCGACAAAAAGGCCCAGCCCCACACCGCCTCCACCTACGGCCTCAACAATCCCACCTTCGCCAGCAGCACCGCGCCCGGACTTTCCGCCGGCCTCGCCGCCGACGGCAAACGCGACACCGCATGGAAACCCGCGCCGGACGACCCCGTGCCTTCACTCGTCCTCGACACCGAAAAACGACTGATCATCTCAAGCATCCAGCTCACGTTTCCCGAGACCGCGATCTATCGCTACACCGTCGAGGTGTCCGACGACCGGCTGACCTGGCACCCGATAGCCGACCTGCGCAACAACACCGACCGCCAGTCCACCCGCGAGTTCATCCCCGCCAAAGACACCATCGGCGGCTCCGTGCGCGTCACCTTTACCGACGCCTCAACCGCCGTCCTCACGGAAATCCGCGTCACCGGCCGGATCACCGATTAAGTCCCTCATGAAAAAAATCTCCGCATTCTCTCCCACCGGTCGAGCCACCGTTTGTGGCACGCCTCGTCCCGCCACTCTCCACGGATCGATTTTTTTCCGGCTTGTCCCCTGTGCGTTGATCGCCGCCTGTCATCCGGCGTTCGCAGTCGGCCCGATTGCGTCCACCGAAACTCCGTCGGTGATCGTCTCAACGGCCGCCGAACCGATCGCCCCCGGAAAATTCGAGCCTACCTGGCAATCGCTTTCGCACTACGAGGTGCCCGAATGGTTCCGCGACCGCAAGTTCGGCATCTGGGCGCACTGGGGTCCGCAATGCCAGCCCGAGGCCGGCGACTGGTATGCCCGCGAAATGTATCAAGAAGGCAGCGGCAAATATAAATTCCACCGTGCGGCCTACGGCCACCCGTCCGCCTTCGGTTTCAAAGACGTGATCCACTCGTGGAAAGCCGACCGGTGGGAGCCCGAAAAACTCGTCGCCCTCTACAAGAAAGCCGGAGCCCAATACTTCTTCGCGATGGCCAACCATCACGACAACTTCGATCTGTGGGACTCCAGATATCAGCCTTGGAACTCCGTCGCCGTGGGCCCCAGGAAAAACATCATCGGCGGCTGGGCCAAGGCCGCTCGCGCCCAAGGGCTGCCCTTCGGAGTCAGCATTCATGCCGCGCACGCCTGGTCCTGGTATGAAGCCGCTCAAGGCGCCGACAAAACCGGCGGCAAAGCCGGCGTTCCCTACGATGGAAAACTCACCAAGGCCGACGGCAAGGGCCAGTGGTGGGACGGCCTCGATCCGCAGGATCTCTACACGCAAAACCACCCGCCCGCCTCCGGTTTTGAGAAACCCGGCACGATTCACTCCCAATGGAACTGGGGCGGCGGCGCGACTCCTCCCAGCCCGGCCTTTTGCCAGAATTTCTACGATCGCACGGCCGACCTCATCAAAAAATACCAGCCCGATCTCCTTTACTTCGACGACACCGCGCTGCCGCTCTGGCCCGTCTCGGACGCCGGCCTCAAAATCGCCGCGACTTTCTACAACATGAATATGGCGAACTCCGGCGGTCGCAGCCAGGGCGTGATCTTTGGCAAGATACTCACGGACGATCAGAAAAAATGCCTCGTGTGGGACATCGAACGAGGCACGCCGCCGGACATCCAGCCGCAGGCGTGGCAGACCTGCACCTGCATCGGCGACTGGCACTACAATCGATCTGTTTACGTGGGTAACCGCTATAAGAACGCCAAAACGGTTATTCACATGCTGGCGGACATCGTCAGCAAGAACGGCAATTTTCTCCTCAACATCCCGGTTCGCGGCGACGGCTCCATCGACGACAAAGAAGTGAAGGTGCTCGAAGACATCGCCGTCTGGATGGATATCAACAAAGAGTCCATCCATGCCACGCGCCCTTGGGCAACCTTTGGCGAAGGCCCCGCCAGCGCCGGAACAAAAATCCAGGCCCAAGGCTTCAACGAGGGCCGCGGCAGGCCTTTTTCGTCCGAAGACGTGCGGTTCACGATGAGCAAGGAGGGCGGCACCCTCTACGCCATCGTCCTCGGCTGGCCCGCCGGCTCGGCGACCTTCAAGTCTCTCGGCAAGCAAAGCGGTCTGCGAATGGGCGAGATCACCCGCGTCGAACTTCTCGGCTCCTCCGCCAGGATCACATGGAAGGACACCGATGCCGGCCTCGTCCTTTCCGGCATCCCCGCCGCGCCCTCCAGCGCGGCCGCCTCCGCCGCCGCTTTCAAAATCACGCTGCGATAGACGTCCCGCATGAACCCCGCACGCCATATCCGGCTCGCACTGATTGGAGCAGTCGCCCTCTCATCCACCCTGGCCGGCCTGTCCGCCGCCGAGCAGGCGCCGACCCGCTGGGGCGACTGGCCCGCGTGGGGCGACCAGAAGGACGGCACTTATCGCAATCCCGTTCTGCCTGGCGACTACAGCGACCTCGACTGCATCCGCGTCGGGGACGACTACTACGCCATCTCGTCCACGTTCCAGTATTCGCCCGGCATGATCGTGCTGCGCTCGCGCGACCTCGTGAACTGGCGGATCATCGGCCACGTGGTCGCCGATGTCACCCAGATCGGCCCCGACATGAATTGGGACCGGATGAACCGCCAGGGCAAAGGCATCTGGGCCGGCGCCATCCGCCACCACGCCGGCAAGTTCTGGGTCTATTTCGGCACCGCCGACGAAGGTTACTTCATGAGCTCGGCCAAGGATCCGGCCGGACCGTGGGAGCCTTTGCATCGCATGACCACCGAGGCCGGCTGGGACGACTGCTGCCCCTTCTGGGACGACGACGGACAGGGATACTTTGTCGGCACGCATTTCAAAGGCGGCTACAAGACCTGGCTCTACAAACTTACTCCCGACGGGCGCGATCTCATCCCGGAATCGCGCGTGCTCATCAACGAAGGCTCCCGCCGCGAAGCCAGCAAGCTCTACAAGATCAACGGCACCTACTATCATTTCTTCAGCGAACATCAGCCGAACATCGGGCGCTACGTGATGATGCAACGAGCCGGCAAAGTCACCGGCCCCTACACCGGACGCCGCCAGCTCAGCCACGTGCAGCGCGAGTTCCACGAGCCCAACCAAGGCGGTCTCGTCCAGGCTCCCTCGGGCGACTGGTTCTTCTTTACGCATCACGGCGACGGCGCCTGGGAGGGCCGCCCCGCCAGCCTCATTCCCGTAACCTGGACCGACGGCTGGCCGGTGATCGGCAAGGTCGGCCCCGACGGCCTCGGCACGATGGTGTGGAGCGCGCGCAAACCTGTTCAAAACGGCCCGCTGCTCGTCCCGCAGAGCGACGACGATTTTTCCGCTTCCCGGCTGAGTGTTCAGTGGGAATGGAACTACCAGCCGCGCGCCGGCAAGTGGTCGCTCATCGAGCGCCCCGGCTGGCTGCGCTTGCACGCGTGGAAGCCCCTGCGCCCGGACGATCTCAAGCGCGCCGGAAACACGCTCACGCAGCGCGTCATGCGCGCCCGTGGCAACATGGCCACCGCCGAGCTCGATCCTTCCGGCATGGCCGACGGCCAGGTCGCCGGCCTCTGCCACTACAATCGAAACTACGCCACGATCGCGGTGCGCCGCGAACAGGGCGCGCTCGTGATCGAGACCGCGCGCAACCAGACGATCCTGCGCGGCCCCGCAATCAACGCGAAGCTGTTGTGGCTGCGCTCGGAGTGGGACTTGGACGGCCTCTGTCGTTTCTCCTACAGCACCGACGGCAAGACCTTCGCGTCGCTCGGCGAGCCCCACCCGTTCGGCTGGGCCGACTACCGCGGCGAACGCATCGGCCTGTTCTCCTACAACAATGCAGGCGAGGCCGGCCACGCCGACTTCGGCTCCTTCACTTATCGCTACGACTCGGCCCTTACCCGCTAAATTTTATGGCCCTCCGCCTTCCCTTCATTTTTGCCGCGGGGCTGCTGGCTTCCTGCGGCTCGTCCCTCGCCGGGAACACGCCGCACCCGTTCGGACGTCCGCTCATCCCCGACATGGTGCCCGACGCCAGCATCGTCGATATCGACGGCGTCTTTTATTGCTACGCCACGACCGACGGCTGGGGCCGGCACCTCGACACGTCGGGCACACCCGTGGTCTGGAAATCCCGCGACTTCGTCAACTGGAGCTTCGAGGGCTCCATCTTCCCCGACAACTTCAATGCCAAATACTGGGCGCCCGGCGCACCGGTGAAGCACGACGGTCGCTACTATCTCTTCCCGACGCTCGACGGGAAAATCACCGCCACCGTTTCCAACAGCCTGACCGGCCCCTTTCGCACTCTGGACGGCAAGGACATCTTCCCCGGCTCGGGCTGGAGCCCATTTCCGATCGAGCAAAAATCTGCGATCGACGCCGAAATCTTCCGTGACGACGACGGCCAGTCCTACCTGTTTTATTCCCGCCGTCGCATGGTGAAGCTCAAGCCCGACCTGTCCGGCCCCGACGGCCCGGTCGTCACCCTGAACACGGGCGAAACCGCTTACTCGGAAGGCCCCTGGGTCTTCAAACGCCGGGGAATCTACTACTACCTCTACACTCTCGGTGGAGGTGAAAACTATGCCTACGCCTACGTGATGAGCCGCACGACCGTGCTGGGTCCTTGGATACAGCCGGCGGAAAAAATCATTGCCAAGACCGCCCCCTCGGCCGGCATTCACGGCCCCGGCCACGGCAGCTTCTTGAACCCGGCCGGCACCGACGACTGGTATTTTATTCACCTCGAATACGGGCGCGGCAGCACCAACCGCCAGACCTTCGCCCAGAAGATGGCCTTCAATGAGGACGGCACGATCAAGCCAATCACGTTGACCAACCAGGGCGTCGGCGCACTCCGCCAAGTCCCCTCGCGTCGTTCCAATCTCGCGCTCGCCCGCACCGCCACGGCGTCTTCCGTCCGCCCGGATCGGAAGATCCCGGCGGACCATGGGCTCGATCGCACCGAGACCTTCGCCCCCGATCTCGCGATCGACGACTCCAACGGCAGCCGCTGGATGGCCGCCGCTGACGACACGACGCCCCGGTGGCAGATCGACCTTGGCGCGGCGCGTGAAATCGTCGGCACCGAGGCCTGTTTCGTGAAACCCGCCGCCGGCCACGCCTACCAACTCGAGTCGTCTCTCGACGGCCAAACCTGGATGCCCTACGGCGGGCACGCAGACGTGGTGCTGCGTTCCCCGCACGTGGACCAAAAACCGGCGCGCGTGCGCTACCTGCGGCTCACGATTCTCAAAGGCGAGCCCGGCCTCTGGGAGTTTCGCGTGTATTAACATCACCTCCTGCCATGAAAACAGGTTCCCTATCGCTGGTCATCGCCGCCTTGTTTTTTGGGCCGGTCGCCTTCGCCGAAACCATCACGGTCGAGTCACCGGACGGTCACCTCAAGCTGACCCTCGAAGTCGCCGCCGATGGCGCGGTGACGCACGCGCTGGCCCTTGATGGCAAGCCGCTGATCTCGCCTTCGCCGGTGGGCTTCTCCGGCGGCCGTTTTGTCGGCGCGACGCACCGCGCCGAAAACTCCGTATGGAAACCGGTCTGGGGCAAACGCTCGGTCGTGCCCGACCGCTACCGCGAGGCCACGCTCGACCTCGGAGGCTATCAGCTCAAGGCCCGCGCCTATGACGAAGGCGTCGCGTTCCGCTACGTGTTTCCCGCCCAAAAACCGATCGGGGCCGAAGCCACCGCCTTCAATTTCTCGGACGACTACACCGCGTGGTATTACAACGGCGAAAACCACAACATCGGGCCGGAGAAACTGAGCGTTGCGAGTGGCCAGCGCAGGCCCGTGGTGACGATCAAAGCCGAGGACCGGGTCTACCTCGCCCTTCACGAGGCCGATCTCTCCGAGGGCGAGCCGTTGCTCTTGGAAGCCAGGCAAGACGGGACCTCGCTGCGCATCGCCTCCAAACCAAGCCCCTCGTGGCGCGTGGTCATGTTCGGCCGCACGCCCGGCGCGTTGGTGGATTCCCACCTCATCGAATTGCTCAACCCGCCGCCGGCCGCGGGCATGGATTTCTCCTGGGTCAAACCGGGCGTGACCGTCTGGGACTGGCGCATCAACGGCGCAAAGGTGGACGGCTTCCATTACGACATGTCCCTGCCGTCGTGGAAACGCATGGTCGATTTCGCCGCGGAAAACCGCATTCCCCACCTCGTGCTGGATGCCAATTGGTATGGCCCGGAGTTTGCCAAAAATTCCGATCCGGTGAAGGGCGGCAAGGTGGAGCAGGTGAAGACCATCATCGCCTACGGAAAAACGAAAAACGTGGGCGTCTGGCTCTACCTGAATGATGTGGGCGGCCGGAAATTCTCCCTGGAGGACACGCTGAAACAATACGGCGAGTGGGGCGCGGCGGGCGTCAAATACGGCTTTATGCGCGGTTCGCCCGAGGAGAAAAACCAGCGCACGCGCCTGATCACCGAGTTGTGCGCAAAAAACAAATTGCTCTGCAATTACCATGACGGTCCGGTTCACCCGTATGGCCAGATGCGCACGTGGCCGAACGCCGTGACGCGAGAGTTCTGTCAGGCCCAGCTCGACGGTCACAAGGTTTTCCAACCTCGGACTTTCGTGACCAGCGTCTTCGTGAACATGCTCGTCGGTCCGCTCGACATGAACAACGGCTTGGCCGATCTTACCCAGGCCGGTCGCGCGGATCACGGTGTGCCCGTGCCCTCCACGCTCACCGCCGAGGCCGCACGCACGCTGATCGTGTTTTCAGGAGCGACGGTCATCCCGGACATCCCCGAATACTACCGCAAGCATCCCGAGTTGCTGCGTTTCATCGCCGCGCAGCAAATGCCGTGGCGCGAGAGCAAGACGCTCGCCGGCGAAATCGGAGAATACATCGTGATGGCGCGTCAGGCGGCGGACGGCGCGTGGTTGGTCGGCACCGCCACCAACGAATCGCCACGTGAACTGGAAGTGCCGTTGTCCTTCCTCCCGCCGGGACGCCACGAGGTGCTCGTGATCCAAGATGGTCCGCGCTCCGACTTTCGCACCCATGTCGAGGATTACCAGGCGGAGACCCGCGAAGTATCCTCCGCCGATACGCTGCGCCTCAAATTAGCTCCCGGTGGCGGCGCTTGCATGTTGATCACCAAAAAACGCTAGGGCCGGAGCTCCATCCACCCGCCTCCAACTACTCCCCATTTTCCATGCATCTCGCCCCCGTCCTCCTCCTCCTCACCGCCACCGCCCTGCTGGCATCCCTCGCATCCGCCGCCGAACAGCGCGTGAGCTCGCCCGACGGCAAGCTCACGCTCGTCGTTTCCGATGACGCCGGTCTCCGCTACCGCGTCGAACTCGACGGCAAGCCCCTCCTCGCCGACTCCGTCCTCGGTCTCGCCTTCGCAGATGGCACCGCCCTCGGCCCCGCCGCCAAAATCACCGACACGACCACGGCGGCCCGCAAAGCCACCTGGGATGACCCGCTCGGCCAACGCCGCACCGTTCCCGATCGCTTCCGCGAGCTTCGCCTCACCTTGAAGGAAGGCACTTCGCCCGGACGCTTCTTCGCCCTCGTGGCCCGCGCCTACGATGAAGGCGTCGCCTTCCGCTACGATCTGCCTGCGGAGTCCGGCCTCGGCGAATTCATCCTTCAGCGCGAACTCACCGAATTCCGTTTCCCCGCCGACCACCTCGCGTGGCCGGGCGATGAATCGGCGTGTGCCGAAAACACCTACCGCGAAGGCAAGCTCTCCGCCATCCCCCAACAATCCCCCGACAAGCGCAACGCCGGGCAACCCTTCCGCTCCGTTCTTCCGCTGCTCGTTGAAACGCCCGCCGCTTACGTCGCCGTGGCCGAGTCCGATCTCCTCGATTGGGCCGGCCTCTTTCTCACCGGCACCGGTGAAACCGCCGTGCGCGCCGAGCTCGCTCCACGTCAGGACAAACGCGGTGCCGTCGTCGGTCGCGTCCCGATGGTGAGCCCCTGGCGCGTCCTCATGGTCGGCCGCACCGCCGGCGATCTCGTCACCAACGACCTCGTCGCGACCCTCGCCACCCCCTCTCGCGTCACCGATCCCTCGTGGATAAAACCCGGCGCCAGCGCCTGGGACGCGTGGTGGACCGGCGTCAATCCCTCCCAGCCCAAACACACCGGCCTCCATGCTCGCGGCGACACCCGCTCCCACCGCGAATACATCGATTTCGCCTCCGAGATGGGTTGGCCCTACCAGCTCGTGGACTGGTTTTGGTATCAGAACATGACCAATGAGCGGAAGAACGTCTTCTCGCGTCCCAACAATCCCTCCGGCGACTTCACCCAATCCACCCCCGACATCGATCTGCCCGCCCTGGTCGCTCACGCCCGCGACAAAAACGTGCGCCTCTTCGTCTGGGGTCACTCGCTCGATCTTGAGACCGCCGGCATCGACAAAACCCTCGGCTATCTCGCCTCCCTCGGCTTGGCCGGCGTGAAGATCGATTTCATCAACAGCGATTCACAGGAAGCCGTCCAATGGTGCGTTCGCATGCTCGAAGCCGCCGCCCGTCACAAGCTCATGGTGAACATCCACGGCGCCTACAAACCCACCGGACTCGCCCGCACCTACCCGAATTTCATCACCCAGGAAGGTGTATTGGGCAACGAATACAACAAACTCGGCGGCAATAAAAATGATACCCGCCACTCCCTCATCCTCCCCTTCACCCGCGGTCTCCTCGGCCCGATGGACTACACTCCCGGCGCCTTCATCAACCGCACTCCATCCAGGTTCAAGGTCACCTTTCCCGCCCAAGGGGTGGGCACCCGCGCCCGCCAGCTCGCCATGACGGTCGTCTATCGCAGCCCGCTCCTGGTTCTCTGCGACAGTCCCGCCAACTACCGCGGCCAGCCCGGCGTCGAGTTCTTCCGCGACCTCCCCACCGTCTGGGACGAAAGCGTCGTCCTCTCCGCCGAAATCGGCAAACACCTCGTCATCGCCCGCCGCTCTGGCAAGCGCTGGTTTATCGCCGCGATGAACGACGGCGACGCCCTCACGCTGGACGTTTCCCTCGAAACCCTCGGAGCCAAGCGCCGCGGCTGGCGCCTGCGCGAGTTCGCCGACGGCGCCGATCCCGCCGCGCCCGAGACCGTGGTCGAAACCACCCGTGACCTCGATGGCGTCCGCACGCTCACCCTGCGTCTTGCGCCCGGCGGCGGTTACGCAGCGGTCATCAGCAGATAAGCCTCCAAATCCCATCGCACCAATTTCCTTCCCTTTACCGGACCGTTCTCCTGCCGGCCAGGTAACCCCCAAACCATGATCTCCCTTAACTATAAATCCCTGTTCTTGCTCGGCGCGGCCATGGTCGCCGTGGCACCCACTTTTTCGTCAACCACGCAGAAAACCATGCACGACCCCTCGCTGCTTCTCTGGTATCCGCAGCCCGCCAGACAATGGATCGAAGCGCTTCCGGTCGGCAACGGCCGGCTCGGCGCGATGGTCTTCGGCGACCCGGCCGCCGACCGCCTTCAACTCAACGACATCACCGTCTGGTCCGGCGGCCCCCAGCCCGACGCCAACCGCACCGACGGCCACACCCATCTCGCCGAGATCCGGAAAACCATTCGTGAAGGCCGCTACGACGAGGCGGAAAAACTCTGCAACCAATTCCTCACCTGCAAGGCCAACTACGACCAAAACAAATACCAGACGCTCGGTGACCTGAAATTCGAGCACCGCCTGCCGTCGGGCGAGGTGCGCGACTACCGCCGCTGGCTCGACCTCAACCGCGCCGTCACCGGCATGGAATTCAAGACAGGTGACATCACCTTCTACCGCGAGGTCTTCTCCAGCGCTCCGGACAACGTGCTCGTCGAGCGCATCGGCGGCAGCAAACCCGGCAGCGTGAGTTTCGATCTCGCCCTCACCCGCGAGGAGAAGGCGCAGACGCGTTTCGTCGCTCCCGATACACTGGTGATGACGGGCAACACCGGCGCGAATCTTCGCTACGAGGTCCACGCCCGCGTTCTCGCCAGGGGCGGCACCATCTCCGGCGCCGACGGCAAACTCACCGTGACCAACGCCGACGAAGTCACCGTGCTGCTCACCGCCCACACATCTTACGTGATGGACTACGCCAGGGGTTATCAAGGCGCCGACCCTGCGCTGGCCGCGGCGCAACTGCAGCGCGCCGTCGCGAAATCCTACGATCGCCTGAAGGCCGGCCACATCGCCGATTACCAACGGTTCTTCCAGCGCGTGACGCTCGACCTCGGCACGACCGATGCCGCCAAAAAGCCGACCGACGAGCGCCTGCGCGCGTTTGCCGCCGGCACGCCCGATCCTGCGCTCGCGTCGCTGTTCTTCCAATACGGCCGCTACCTGCTCATCTCGTGCAGCCGTCCCGGCAACCCCGTGCCCGCGAACCTGCAGGGACTCTGGGCCGACGGGCTCAAGACGCCGTGGAACGGCGACTACACGATCAACATCAATTTCCAGATGAATTACTGGCCCGCCGAGCCGACGGGCCTGAGCGAGATGCACCAGCCGATGCTCCGCCACATCGAGAGTCTCGTCGCACCGGGCGCCAAAACCGCACAGGCCTATTTCGGCCCCGGCACGCCCGGTTGGGTCACCGCGGCGAAAAGCAATGTCTGGGGCTGGACCAGCCCCGGCGCCAAATTGCCATGGGGCGTCTGGTTCGGCTCCAACGGCTGGCTCTGCCAGCACTTGTGGGAGCATTATGCGTTCACCCGCGACCGTGACTACCTGCGCTCCGTTTACCCCGTGATGAAGGGAGCCTGTGAATTCTGGCTCACCCAACTCGTCGAAGATACCGGCGGCAAATTAATCACGTCGCCGTCGAGTTCCCCGGAAAACAACTTCAAGACCAACGCCGGCATGCGCTCCAGCGTCTGCGAAGGCGCCACCATGGAGCTCGCCATTGTCTGGGACCTGTTCGACAACACCGCCCGCGCGTGCTCCACACTCGGCCTGGACGCGGACTTCAAAAGAAAAATCGAAGCCGCCCGCGAGCGCATTCGTCCGCTGCAAATCGGGAAAGCCGGCCAGCTCCTCGAATGGGGCGAAGACTGGGACCTGAACGCGCCCGATCCGAAGCACCGCCACGTCTCACACCTGTATCCACTGCATCCCGGCCGCCAGATCACCGCGCTCGGCACGCCACAACTCGCCGCCGCGGCGCGCAAAACCCTCGAACTCCGCGGCGACGAAGGCACCGGCTGGAGCAAGGCATGGAAGATCAACTTCTGGGCGCGTCTTCGCGACGGCGACCACGCCTTCAAAATTCTCGCCGAACAACTCCGTCCCACCGCCGAAACCAAGGTCGTCATGACCGCCGGCGGCACGTATCCGAATCTCTTCGACGCCCATCCGCCTTTCCAGATTGACGGCAACTTCGGCGCGACCGCCGGCATCGTCGAAATGCTCCTGCAAAGCCACGAACTCTACACCGATCCCGCTTCGCCCAACGAGGACCGCTACGTGATCGATCTGCTTCCCGCCCTGCCCTCCGTCTGGCCCTCGGGCTCCGTCACCGGCCTGCGCGCCCGCGGCGGCCTCGAAGTTGATCTCAAATGGCAGGCCGGCGCCCTCCACACCGCGCGTATTTCCAACCATGGCGATGCCGCCGCCACGGGTCGTGTCCGTCTCGGCGCCCGCACGATTAATTTCACCCTCAAGCCCGGAGAAATCCGGCTCCTCGGCCCCCAACTCTGATTTCAACCCTTGCACTGCGGTTGCTCCCCCCCCTCCGACCTGCGCGTCTTGCGTTTGCAGATGCAGACACGCTCTGGACCGGAAAGGCGGGCTCCTGAATGCCGTGGCGTTATGATTAACGCGTCATAGAGCTGGGGGTTGGCCCAGGCTGATCCACACTGAATCACCCCCGCATGAATTCCCCGTTCAAGCCCTACACAGCATCCCGGCGTCAGATCTGGGCGTGGGGCGCCGGAGGCATCGCCAACCACATTCTCATCTGCACCTTCGGCCAGGCGACCGCCATCTTCACGATCGGCTTCTCCCTCAATGCCGCGCTCGTGAGCTGGGCCATCATGCTGCCCCGCCTCATTGACGGTCTTGTCGATCCGATCCTCGGGCACATCTCCGACAACACCCACACGCGCTGGGGTCGTCGCAAACCGTTTCTCGTTATCGGAGCAGTGCTCGGATCGGGATTTCTCATCGCGTTGTGGTGGGCCAACCCCGCGTGGAGCTCCACCGTCCAACTCGCCTACCTGACCATCGTCGGCACCTTGTTTTATTGCTCGTGGGGCCTCTACAGCATGGCGTGGAATGCCATCGGCTACGAACTCACCGACGACTATCACGAACGCTCCAAGGTCTCCGCAATCGGCAGCTTTTTTCTCTCCATCGTGCTGCTGGGAAACAGCTGGGTCTACTGGTTCGCGCTGCGTCCGTTTTTCGGCAACGAAATCAATGGCATCCGCTGGATCGCGTCAGCCGTGGGCGTGCTTGCCATCGGCAGCGCACTCTATGCGACGCTGGTCTGCCGCGAGCGCTTCACGAACGCCAATCCCAAGCGCGACCACATCCGCATCATTCCCGCGATCAAGGCCACGATCAAGAACCGCCCGTTCGTCACCTTGATGATGATGAAAATATTCCAGACCCTCGGCGAACGCGCCGCCGGCGGCCTGTTGTTTTTCGTCGGTATCTACTACGTGTGCCAGGGCGACAAAAGCCTCGCCACCCAGATCACCGGCATCGGCGGCATCGTCGGCACCATCTGGGGCTTTTCGATGCTGCCATTGGTCAAACCCATCAGCCGCTGGATCGGAAAAAAAGGCGGCCTCGTGCTCGGCGCGAGCACCAGCCTCGCCGCCGCCGTGATCACCCCTTTTGCGTATTCCCCGGAGCATCCCTACTGGATGCTGTTCCCCTCGCTCATGCTCGTCACGCTGCTCGGCATCAGCAACACCATCGCCAACGCCATCATGCCGGACATCTGCGACGTCGACGAACTCGAGACCGGACATCGCCGTGAAGGCCTTTTCACCGCCGTCATGGGCTTCGTCCAAAAGATCGAAATGTCACTCTGCGCGCTGCTCGTCGGTTACCTCGTCGTCTGGTCGGGCCTCGACACCACCGTTGCTCTCCAGCCCGAAGGTGTCCTCAAACGCCTCTTCTGGCTCGGCGTGCTGCCCAACATCGTTTTCACCGCCGGCTACTTCATTCTCGCCCTGCGTTTCCCGCTGACGGAAAAAACCATGGACGAGGTCCGCCGCCAGCTGGATCTCCGCCACCAAAAAACCGCGCCGGAATCTCCCGCCGCCCCGATTGGCGCCTGACCCTTCTACCGCACCGTTCCTTGATGGCGCCTCCGGTAGCGAAAGGGGCTCTCTCCATGACGGGCGATAAACAACCGGTAAAATTGTGACAGTCCCGCAAATCCGCACTCGGCGGAAATATCCACGATCGCACGCGGGGTCAGCCGCAGCTGCCGCTCCGCATGCTCCATCCGCAGACGGTTGAGGTAGGCGATCGGCGAGGTGTCCATCGTCGCCCGCATCACGCGCGCCACCTGCGCGGGCGATCGTCCACACGCACGGTGCAGGCCTGCAAGCCCGCGAACCCACCCGTCGGGCCGCGCCACCCGCTCCAGTCCGCGCGCCAGCCAGTCGGGCACCGCCGGCGAACCCGCCGCTTCCCACTCCGTCCAGCGCAACGCCTGCAACAACCGGTAATCCGTCTCCAGTTCGCCCGGCGGGCGCGTAAGCAACGCATCCCCCGCCGCGCGCAGCTCCAGCAGCCCGGCATCCGGCAGCGCCAGCACCGGGCACGACTCGCCCATCTCGCCGAACAGCCGCGCGACCGCCGCCGGATGCGCCGCCTCCAGCGCCCGCAGTCGCGCCGCCGGAAATGCGAAATTAAAAATCACGCCCTCCCCGCCCGCCGGCGCATCCAGCCGGTGGCGCCGCGCCGGACGAACGCCCACCAGCGCGCCGGCAGAGAGTGCCTGCACCGCGCCGTCCACCTCGTGCCGGACCGTGCCGCGCTCCACCCAGAATATCTCGGCGAAATCATGCGTATGCACCCGGCTGATACGTCCGCGTGCAAGCGTCACCCGCGCAACATGCGCCGTCCCGCCCGAGGGCATGAGCAGACGCCAGCGTTTCAATTCAATCGGAGCAGCCTTCATGCGCGTTTATGACAAGAAATGGTGAGTTTATGGGAAGATATCCATAAAATATGCGTTAATATGCCAACTATGGATGAACCCCTGCTTTCCGGCATCGACGTCGGCGGCACCACGACTCGCATTGCGCTCGCGGATGCCGCCGGCCGTGTGTGCGGCGAAGGCCGGGCGCCCGGCGCCGGATTGACCGAGGTCTCGATGGACGAATCCGCGGCGCATCTGTCCGCCGCCTGGTGCGCCGCCTGCGCACAGGCCGGCCGCTCTCCGTCAACACCTGTCGATGCGCTCTTCGCCGGCTTCGGTTCGCTTGCGGCGGACCGCGACGCCTCCGGCGTCCGGCAAGCTTTGAAGCGGGCGGGCATCCGTGCCCGCCGTCTCGCAGTCGGCCACGACAGCGACAACGCCCAGGCCGGCGCGCGTCCCTCCGGTGCCGGCGTGCACGTGATCGCCGGCACCGGATCCGTGGTCGTCGCGCGCGATGCGCAGGGCCGCCTGCACCGCGTCGGTGGCTGGGGACCCGGAATCGGTGACGAAGGTGCCGCGTGGTGGATCGCCTGCGCCGCCCTCCGCGCCCTGACCTCCCGCGTTGATGCCGGAGACAAGCGGGTCGCGCTCGACGATGCGCTCCTCGCCGCGTTGCACATCCGTGAACCCCGGGAGTTGCTTGCCGCCATCTTCACCGCGGGACTTGACCGCGCCGGGTTTGCCGCGCTGGCCCAGCCGGTGCTCGCGGCGGCAAAGAGCGGCGACCGGCACGCGCGCACGCTGCTGGCGGCGGGCGCGGACGCACTCGGGGTTCAGGTCGCCCGGGCCGCGCAACGCGCACGACTCACCGCTCCTGTCGTGACCGTGAGCGGCGGCATGTTCGACCACGCACCAGGCTACGCCCGCCGCGTGACGGCGGCCGCTCGTCGCGCCGGCGTCGACGCCCGGCTCGCTCCCGCCGTCGCCGGACCGCTGGCCGGCGCCCTCCTGCTCGCGCGTCGCCTGGCCTCGCCACCTGGGTCGGCCGACGCCCGCATCGACCTCGCCTTTGTCCGCCGCGTGGCGGGCACTCTTCTTTCCTCCCAATGAAACTCTGGCTCGCCTCCGCAGACGTCGACGTTGTCGCCCGTCATCTTTCCTCCGGTATCTTCGCCGGAGTCGTCACCAATCCCGCCGTCGTGGCCGAGGTCCGGCGCGACCGCGTCGAAATCTTTCGCGACCTGGTAAAAATCACCCCGGTTGCCTGGTATCAGCTTCTCGCCGGCACCGAGAGCGAGATGCTCGCCGACGCCGAGCGCATGCTCGCCATCGACCCGGTGCGCATGCGCATCAAGGTGCCCGCCACGCGTCCCGGCCTCGCGGTCATCCGCCGGCTTTCCGACCAGGGACTGGAGATCATGGCAACGTGTGTGCCGACGCGCCCGTGGCTGCTGTTCGCCCTGGCGGCGGGCGCGCGCAGGATCGCGCCCTACGGGAGCATGCTGCAAAAACGCGGCATCGCCTCGAAGGCCGAGGAGGTTGTCGCCATGCAGGAGATCATCGACCGCCAGCAGGCGCCCGCGGAAATCCTCACCGGACTCTACGATCCCACCGACCTGGCTTTCTACGCAAGCCATGGCATCCGCTCCGGCTTTGTCTGGGCCAGGGACGTGGATGCCTTCCTCACCCAGCCGCTGGCCGAAGAAGCCGCGTCCGCGTTCGGCGGATATTAAGACCGCATCGACTGACACTCACCCCACATGAACACCCTCGCCTCTCATGAATCCCTCACCGGCCTGCGCGGACTGCCCCCGCTCGCCGGCCTCTGCACCCACGCCGATGCCGCCCGCCCCGGCCTTGCGGTGGACGCCACCGTGGCGCGCCTTCGCCGCTACGTTTTTCTCAAGACCCAGTCGGTCTTCATTCAGGCCGCACTTTTCAACGGCGTGCCCGAATGGGAGGTGAAGGGCGCCTTCTCGCTCCATCTCTGGCAGGATTCCGAACACAGCACCTGGCTGCGCGCCCGCATCACCGAGATGCGCACGCCGCCCCACCACCTCGACAAGGTCCCCGAACCCGCGCTCAAGGACTTCACCGATGAACTCCGGCACGCACCCGGCACGCGCGAGTTGCTCATTGGACTTTACGAGGTGCTGAAGCCGGCGTTTCTGGAGGCGGTCGACCACCATCTCGCGGTGACCAACCCCGTGGCGAATCACCCGACCCGCCGCCTGCTCTCAATGATCGCCACCGAGGAACGCGCCCAGCTGACCTGGGGCGAGGCCGCGCTTGCCGCACTGCGTCGTGGAAACCCGGATACGGACAAGCACCTCGCCTTCGCCGCGCATCTCAAGGCCTACCTCGCCGCCGCCGGGGGAATTTCGGGAGAAGACCCGCGCCCCGACCTCGCCGCCACGCCTCTGCCCGCGCCGAACGCCCGCAAAGGCGAACCACTCCCGGTCACCCGGGTGCCCCGGCGCGACGCCCGGTTCAAGCACGTCTGGCGCTCCCGCGGCATCGTGCCGTCCCCCGCCAGCCCGGTGCATCAGCGCCTGTGGTGGATGATGAACGTGCGCCTGCAGGAAATGCATGTCAGCGAACTCATCGCCACCGTCATCGCCGACTGGACCGGGCAGCCGTGGGCGTTTTATCACGATCTCGCCCGCCATCTGTGGGACGAGACCCGGCATTGCATGCTCGGGGAAGTCGCCTTCGCCGCGCAGGGCATCGACCACACGAGCATCCCCACGCACATCGGTTTTGCGGAGTATCCCAACGAAAAACTCCCGGCGCCCGAGCGCTACGCCTTCCTGTGGGGCATCGAGCAGGGACTGATGGTCAAGTCCGGCAAGCAGGCGGAAGTGGCGCTTGCCCACGCAGGCGGAGACGAACTCGCCGAAGTGTTCCAGGATTACGACTGGGCGGACGAGGTGTTGCACGCCGCCATCGGCCGCCGCTGGCTGGAGCCGCACTTCAAGACCCGCGAAGCCATGCTCGCGGTCTACGAACGCATCCGCCCGGCCTACGATCAGATGAAGGAGGACGATTTCGCCCTGGGCGGACGCAACTGGTTCCCGGAGTTTTATCAAACGCACCTCGCACACAAAGACCCCAACCTGGGTCGTGCAGAACCCGAGGCTCCCCCGCTCGCAGGCGGCGGCTACTGACATGGCCCGCGCCGTCTTCACGCTCAATCTCTGGACGCTCGACGACACGCCGAACGCACGCCGCCCCTGGGGTCTGCCACGGCGCCTGGCCGCCGCGCGCGAAGAAGGTTTCGACGCCGTCCACACGGCGGCCTCGCCCGGGATCGAAGCGCTGCTGAAAAAAAACAACCTGCGCTACATGGGACTCGTGATCGCCCGCGGCGAGGTTGACGGCGCCGCGCTCCTGACGGCCCAGCACGCGGCGGGCGCGGAGATCGTTAACGTGCAGCTGGGCGACGGCGACACGGACGCGGCAGCGGCCTTGCGCGAGGCCCTGCGCCTGCGTGCTGCTGCGGCGCGATGCGGCATCCGCTGGGCGATCGAAACCCATCGGAACACCGCCACCGAGACCCCCGAACGGCTCGGCGCGCTGGCGGCCGCCTACACCCGGCGCACGAACGAAGTGCTTCCGCTCACCATCGATTCCTCCCATCACGCACTGGTAAAACACCTGCGCCCGGCGCGGTTCGGAGAGGCGTTGCTGGCTCGACCGGACCTGATCCAGGCGGCGCGCATGATTCACCTGCGTCCTTTCAACGGACAGCACGCCCAGGTGCCGGTCATGGATACAAACAACCGGCTGACACCCGAGTTCAAAGCATGGCTCGACTTCGCCGCGGAGTTGTTGCGCCTGTGGCTTGCCGGCCCTCGTCCGGGCGACGAATTATGGATCGTTCCGGAGATCGGACCGGCCACGCCTCACGGCTACAATTTGAGCGTGTTTCCACCCGCCTGGGCTCAAGCCCGCCGCTGTCATGCCGAATTAAGACGGTTATGGAAGCGCCTCCAAGCCAGGCATAAAAATTAGTTAAGATTTTGATGATAAGTTATTAAAAACTTAAAATCTTCACCATTGACTTAAATGTATCTTAAAAATACATTTCAATCACAGTCAGGCCACCCCCATCCCCACCTGCCCCGCCTTTCTCGTTTTTGCCCATGTCCTCCCCGGCCTCCCCGTTTTCTCGCTCCGCCCGCCGTCACGTCGCCCGGAAATCGTTTTCCAAGACTGCCGCGTTCACGCTCACCGAGCTCCTGACGGTCATCGCCATTATCGGCGTCCTGGCGGCCATCATCATCCCCACCGTCGGCAAGATTCGCGAGTCGGCACGTTCCTCCCAATGTTCGTCCAATCTACGTCAGATTTTTAACCTCTACATGATGGATGTGCAGGAAAACCGGGGAAAGATCTTCATGCCCGGAGATGGTTCAGCCTACTCGATCTGGATGGATGGTGTCGCCACGGACTACTACGGCGCCGAAGGCAAAGGCATTGGCCAGGCGCTCGGCTGTCCGATTCAAATCGAACTGAAGCCAAACATTCTGGTTGTGAGCGCCAAGAACAGCCGCGCGCCCCGCACCTACTCCCTCAATCGCGACATCAATCGGAGTATCGCGTCGCCCTACGTTAACAGCCCCCGCACGCTTGCGTCGTTTGTTTCGCCTCCCCGCACCGCGCTGGCGGCCGACGGCAATGATAGCGATCACAGCGCCGACTATTACACCGGCATCATCGGAACCGGTCGCCCGCCGGAAACTCCCCACAATGGCAAAGCCAGCGTTCTCTTTCTCGACGGACACGTAGAGGCCATTGGAGACCAGACCCTCCTCAACGTCCCCGGCACGCCCAAGGCAGGCACCCCGCAGGCCATGTTCTGGTTTGGCGAATAAAGCTTCCCCCGCGCACGCCCCATGTCCACGCCTCCGCTGGAAACATCGCCGCTGCTCTCCGCGTGGTCGGATCCCGTTTCCGGTGTCAAAAGCCACCTGCTCGCCCGGCGCGTCGCTCCGTTGCAGCAGTCGTTTTATTACGTAAATCGAAGCTTCAGCGACGACGGCCGGTTCCTCTGGATCTATTGCGCGTTTCCTCCTGCGGGCAATGCCAACCAGGGGCGCAGCCTCGCCGTAGTTGATTTTAAACTACAAGAAGTCCGCCATTTCCCCGAGACCGGCTTCCTCGACGCCTCGCCCGCGGTCGATCCCGCCACCGGCGAAGCCTTCTGGTGCACCGGCCTCGAAATCTGGAAACGCGGTCCGCTCGCCGGTGACCCGCCTTCATTCGTCAACCGCTTCCCGCCGTCCCTGGCCCGCAACCGTCGTCCCTGGCGGCTCGCCACCCACCTCACCTTTTCGGCCGACCGCAAGTCGCTTAACATCGACGCCGAGATCGGACGCCAGTTTTTTGTCGGCCACGCCCCGCTCGACGGCGGCGAGGTCGTCATCTGGCAGGAACTCGACCGCGCCTACAACCACGGCCAGTTCAGCCCGGTCGACCCCGACCTTCAGCTCATCAACCAGGACTCCGCCATCGATCCGGTGACCGGCGCCTGCCCGAATTACGAAAATCGCATGTGGCTCCTCCGTCGCGGCGGACAAGCCGCCCCCATCTTTGCCGACGCCGTGGCCAGCGGCGCGGCCATGCACGGACACGAGTGGTGGTCCGCGGACGGCAGGCATGTATGGTATATCCACTACGGCCGCGGCGCGATGCGGGTAAACCCGTTCACGCCCGCACCGAAGGCGGAGCTCATGTGGCCTTCCGACACCGTTTCGCATGCGCACACCGACGCCACGGAATCCTACGTGGTCGCCGACTGCCAGCCCGGCGTCGCGACCGGGATCAGCAAGGTCGTTTTCTTCAACCGCAAGACCGGACGCGAGGTCGCCATCGTATCACAGATGCCCTACCCTCCCGACGAGCTTCGGCGCTATCACGTTCATCCCCACCCTCAGTTCTGCCTGGATGACCGCTATATTTGCTACACCACGATCGTGCTCGGCCGCGTGGATGTTGCGCTTGTTTCAGTGGAGTCGCTGCTCGCTTTGACGAGTTGACGCTCCGTCTCGGTTTCACCCCTGCCCCCAACCATGAATACCCCCGCCCCGCTCACGCGGGCCGGTCTGGCGCTTACCCTGGCGCTAGGCCTGGCCCTTGCCGTCTCCTCCGCTCGTGCCGCCGGCACCTTGCGCGACATCTACAGCACCGCCCCCGGCAACACCGGCCTCTACCTCACCAGTTTGACCGACTATGAAGGCGGCGCCCAGGCCGTGGCCACCAGCACCTCGACCATCCAAAGCGCACCCTACGCGTTGCGACTTAAATTCCTGGCCGGCGTTGCGCGCAACGTCGTCGGCCTCCGCTTCGTCAACGCCAGCTCCGTCGCCACCCCGATGGATCTGACCGCCCACAAAAACACCGCCTCGCTCGAGTTCTGGATTAATCCCAAGGCCACGCCTTCCGTGCCGAGCCTCGCGGTCAGTCTCGTGAGCAACAACGGCACCAAGGTCGAGACGCGCCTCCTGCTCTCCTCTTATCTGGAACCCGCCGACTACGCCGACGCGTGGAGCTTCGTCAGCATCCCCCTTCGCCATTTCCCCGCCACGGGTGTCGTCTACGGCACCCAGACCGCGGCCGCCCTCGACTGGACCAAAATCGCCGGCCTCAACTTTTCCTGCGACACCACGGGCACTGTCTTCTACGATCCCAGCGTCGACGACATCCGGCTCTACTCGGTGATCGATCCCCTTGCCATCGATGGCCGCCAGTTCAAAAAGACCGACGGCACGGCCGTGCGTCTCTGGGGCATGAACCTTTCCGCGGGGTATCCCACCCACACGCAGGCCGAGGGCATTGCGGCCAATCTCGCCTCCCTCGGCATCAACGTCGTGCGTCCGCACCACAATATGCGCAGCAGCCTCGACTGGAACACCGTGTCCGGAATCCCCGCGCTCGTCACCTATTCCGGCAACACCCGCACGCCCCACGCCAC
>JAQSWS010000066.1 GCA_029266495.1 Rariglobus sp.
GAAACCGGACGGGCACGCGGAGCTGAAATCGATGCACATGACCATGTAATTCGATTCAACGATTTTAGAGTAGATCCGCCATTCGATGAGGACTACGGGAGAAAAACTACATTGATCGTGCTCAACGCCGGAAGATCCAAGCTTCCTGCTCGTTTAAAGACTTGGTCGAAGGTTGATGGACCAAAGCCTATGTTGATTTTTTGCGAACAGCATTTTGCTGAACGCAGCCAGAGGTGGGATGAACTTACATCCTTGGTTGAGGACGGATTTAAAATTGCCTTCATCCCTCCGCAGCTCGCAAAGGAACTGATTGATCGTCATCCGCGGACAGCCAGCTCCGGACTGAAGCTGGCTTGGGCAATGTCCAGCATACGAGCAACCCGCACCGGTGTGAATTACTATGGATTTTCCTTTACCGATCAAATCGGCCCCCATGCGCAATCATCTCACTATTTCGAACGCTCCCGGCCGTCGCACAAGCATCACTGGCAGCAGGAGGCGGAGCTTTTCGTGGAGTTTACCGGTCATCGCCCTCTACCATCCCGCATCCCGTCAACACCTAGAAGCCTTTCAATCAAACTGGTAGATGATCGCCATAGTCTGGTTGTCACCGACCATTTGAACCGGGAAATCTGTGCGCATGGGAGTATATCCACGGGCCATGATTATGACGTGCTGATTGTAAATGGTGGAGGCAGCATGCATCATGACAGCCTAGGTTGCCTTCGTAAGATTGGGGAATTGGAAGAGGGGGTTTTGCGAGGAAAGCCTGTTTTTCTAGTCAATTCGGTTTGGCAGGAAAATTCAGCTGCCACGGCGTCCATACTGCCTTCGATCAATCATATCGTGGTTCGTGAGACCGCCAGTCAGCAAGACTTGGCCAGGAATCATGGTATTGATGCAGTCGTGAGGATTGACGTTTCCTATTGGGCTGAACTCGACGAGAAGGCGTCGTTCACGGATCATGCAGGAGCTATCGTAGCCACTGACTTTTTTTCCAGGGAATTTAATGCCTTTGTTCGACCCAGCGAAGGCCCGTTGGCTAAATACCCATACATCGATCTATATGCCGGCAATTGGTCGACTCTGGTTAAGAGCCTGAGCACTGCTAAATTACTGCTGACGGGCAGACATCGCGGGGTTTTTGCCGCCTGTCGGGCTCGTCGACCGTTTGTCGCTTTGGCGGGAGACACGCACAAAATAGAAGCTCTGATCGCCATGTCTAATCTCCCCATACCGGTCTGTAAACGAGCCGGTGAATTGCCTGATATGATCAAATGGGCACTCAAAAACGAAGCACTCTATGCTCGTTTTTTCACTTGGCTGGATGACCAGCCTGTCTTCCGCCTAAGGGATTTAGGACCTCCCTTCACTTCTTGAAAATAGACGATAGCGCTGACCCGCAGTGATGATGAATACGCGATCCGCCTCAATCAGCGCCCCAAAAATTTTATTCAAAGGGGCCCTGCTCCATTTATCAGTTCGACCAACTACGTGAGACGCTTGCCCAGCTTGCGGGCCGCTTCCACCAGTGCGGAGGCGAGGGTGCGCAGGGATTTTTGCGCACGGGCGTCGGTGAGGGCGCCTCCGGGATCGAAGGCTTTGTCGGCGTGAGGGAGAAATGTCTGCCCGGGCACGATGTGACAGCCGAGATGCAGCAGGAGTTGTTGCGCCAGTTTCAGCGACCGCACACCACCCAAGGCGCCCGGCGATGCCGAAATGATCGCCGTGACTTTGCCCGGGAAGGGATCGACCTCGCCGCGCGTGCACCAATCGATGGTGTTTTTTAGCAACGGCGTGATCATCGAATTGTATTCCGGTGAGGCGATGAGCAGCGCGTCGTGGCGGGCGATGAGATCGATCAATTTCGTGGCGTTGGCGGGCAATCCGTCCCTCTCCTCCAGATCGCCATCGTAAAGCGGCAGCACGTAATCGCGCAGTTCAAGCAACGTGACTTCGCCACCCGCCTCGCGAGCCGCGGTAACGGCCGCGGCGAGGAATTTTCTGTTCAGAGATTCACGACGGGCGCTGCCGGAAAAAGCCAGAATCTGCGGGGAATCAGCCATGGCTGCATTTAATGTCGTGTTGATCTTTTCGGCAAGCGGGCTGCGGGCCCGCCTGACTCAACCGGTCCGATTTCGCCTCAGGCTCCCGCCGCCGGCTGGTTCGGTTTACGGTGGTGGATCACGACCCAGTTGTCATCCGGGTCGGCAACGACCGCCATCCAGCAGATCGGGCTTTCCTTTGGCTCCCAGATGAACTTCGCGTCGCTCGTGCGCAATTTTGCGACGAAGCCATCGAAGTCGTCGACCTCGAGCGCCACCGCGGTGCCGGCGGGATGTGGCGGCCAAGTGGTCCCTCCGCCGCTGATCAACGCGAGGCAGCCGGCGCCGATGTCATATTCCACCCATTGCTCTTCGCCTTCGTGCTGGCCGAAGGCGCGGGATTTTTGAAGACCGAGAACACCTTCGTAAAAACCCTTCGCCCGTTTCATATCGGTGACGGAGTAGCCGGTGAATGCGATTTCAATGACTTTCATTGGAGCAAGGGTTCCCGCGATTGGACCCGTCCGGAGAGGGTTGGTTCGGCCGTCCTTCGCCACTATCTGCGCAGGAGCGAGCGGCTCATGAAAAATCCCAGTGCGCCAAGTCCGATGATGGCACCGAGCCACGCCAGCCATGACGCCCATGCGACCAGCGAGCCTGCCGATGCGCCGCAAATCTCCGGGCCGCCGAGCCCGAACGCCGTGCCCAGGCCCACATAGGCGAGCACGCACAGGAGGCATTTGGGCATGAGCGCAAGCAGTGCCGCCGGCCACAGCCAGCGGATGGTGCGGAGGGAGATCTCAATGCGTGACGACGGCATCGGTGGATCGGGCGTAGCGGTCGTGGTGGCGAAGCCACTCCATGCCATATTCCATCTCCGCTTCGTCGCGGCCTTTTGGAGTCAGATCGAGGATATGGTAGGTCCCCATGATGAATTCCACTCCGCGTCCGTAGGTGGAGTAGGTGTGATAGACCGCGCCGGCGGCGTCGCGCGCGAAGATGCTCACGCCCGGAGCCTCCTCGGAGGGGAATTCCCTCAACCCGTAGTTATAATAAACCTTATCCTTGGCCATCTCTTCCGGCGTGAACGACACGTGGTAGTCGTGGTTGAAGTCGGTGCCGTGTGACGAGACCCAGTTGACGTTCCAGCCCATGCGTTCCTTGAAGGGGAGGATCTCCGCAAGGGGCGCGTGGGAGATGGTCGCGAACGATACATCGCGGGCGGGCAGGTGCACCGCGGCGGCGTTGAAATGATCCATCATGAAGGAGCAGCTTTTGCAGCCTTCCTCCCAACCGGGCCCGAACATGAAGTGCTGGACGACGAGCTGGCTGCGACCTTCGAAGAGATCGGCCAGCGACACGCGTCCACCGGTCGCGTCAAAGGTGTAGGCCTTGTCAACTTTCACCCACGGTAGTTCGCGGCGGTGCGCAGCAAGCCGGTCGCCGAGCCTGGTGAATTCTTTCTCTTCGCGCAGCAGTTCACGACGGGCGGCGAGCCATTGTTCGGGGGAGACGACCTTGGGGTTTTTGAATGCGTTGGTTTTCATGGGATGTGGATTCTAGCTCTGCTGCGCGCTCAGGAGTTTTTCGTATTCGGGCTTAAGCTTCGCGTGCGTTGCCCAGAAGGGTGGGCGGGGAGTGCCTTCGAGTTCCGCCACGAGGAGGGCGAAATGAGTGTGCCAGCCCGATCCGTAGTTGCTGAGCTCGGCCCGCTCCTCGGCGCCTTCGGTGCGGTGGGTCAGAACCAGCAGCACCTGCTTGCCTTGCGACGTCAGTTCGAAGGTCACGACTGAATCCTCGCTGCCAAACGTATACACGAGCAGGCGTGGCGGCTCACATTGCAGCACGCGTCCCTCAAAGGTCACTCCGGGGTCTTGCACCTGGGCGTATTTCGCCGGCGGGGTCTCATTGGGGGCGAGATTCTTGTGAACCATCGCAAACTCGACTTTGCCGCCCGCTTTTTGTTCGAGGACGCCGCCGCAGAACCAGCGGGCGCGTTTTTCCGGGACGGTGAGATAATCCCAGACGCGCTCGATGGGGCCGGGCAGGGTGCGCACGATCCGCACTTCGCCGGGACCGGTGAATTTTCCGTGGTGTTCGTTGGTGTTCATGAGGAAGATTTCTTTTTTGCCTTTCGGGCGTTGACGGCGTCCTCGGCGCGCAGCTCGCGTTCGAGGGCGTCGAGGTGGCTTGACCAGACCGAGCGTGTTTTCTGCAACCACGCTTCGAGATCGTCGAAACCGTCGGGGTTGAGCGCCTGGATGCGTGACTGACCTTCGGCCCGGGTGGTGACGAGCCCCGCCTCGCGCAGCACGTTCAGATGCTGGGAAATGGCGGGGGCGCTCATGTCGAATTCTTTGACGAGTTCTCCCGCGGTTCGTTCACGAACGGCGAGCAACTCAACAATCCGGCGGCGGGTGGGGTCGGCAATGGCAGCGAGGCTCTGCATGCCGATACTGATTAAGATAAAACTTAATTAAGCAATGCCTAAACTAAAATAAGATCGCCGGCCGGGGAAATGCCCCATGTCGGGCGCAGGAAATCCCGTATTTCTTCAGTTGTCCGGGAATGTTCATCTGTTCAGCAAGGCTCCGGAGTTTCGGAGGTGATCCGGCCGGCGGTGGCCGGTTCCTGTTCGATGGGGCGAATTTCGAAAAACAACCCGCATTCGAGTGTGGGGTTTTCGCCGGCGATCCTGGCGGCGTCTTCCAGACTGCCGGCCAGAATGAACCAATAGCCGCCGATAACCTCCTTGGTTTCACCGAAAGGGCCGTCGATCAACGTGAGCTTTTTTGAGACAGTTGCGCCGGTGCTGGCGAGTCTCTGGCCGGGCTTCATCTTGCCCTCGGCCACGAGGCGGTCGAGCCACGCATAGAAGTGGTCGATCGCGCCTTGGATTTTTTCGGGCGAGGCCTGTGAATCCCATTTTCCTCGCGAGATCACGAGATATTCACCGGTCGGCTGAGCGGGCGTGTTCATGTGGAAACGAGGTGCCGGCCGGCTCAGGCTTTCTGGGAGCAGTTGATCATCCAGTTGATGCCGTAGCGGTCTTTGAACGAACCAAAGTAGGCGCCCCAGAACATGTCCTGAATGGGCATCTCGATCTTGCCGCCCTCGGACAGCGCGGTGAACAGGCGGTCGGCCTCGGCACGTGTGTCGGGCTCGAGGTTGATATGCATGTTATTGCCGGGATTGACGGAGAAGCCGAAGGATTCGGGGGAGTCGGTGCCCATCAACACGTGTCCGCCGAGGGTGGGCAGTTCAATGTGAAGGATCAGGTCGGCGTCCGCGGCCGGCAACGCAGGCTGGCCAGGGTGGGCCGGCATGTCTTTGAAGCGGGCGATGGGACAGGAGAACTCCGTTTTGAAGACGGACCGGTAAAACAAGAAGGCTTCTTCGGTGGCGCGGGGAAAGTTGAGATAGGTGCTGACGCGTGGCATGGCGGTGAGGGATTGAGGGAAAGAAGGAGTGAAGCGGATGAGATGAGTTCAGAGGCGTTGGGCGAGGGCTTCGAGTTGGTTGGTGGCGACGCCCCAGCCCTCATGAAAACCCATTTTAGCATGTTGCTCGCAGTCGGCGGTCGTCCAGTGGCGCACGCGGGCGGTGTAGCGTGTCCGGCCGTCTCCGACGTCCTCGAAGGTGAGGATACCCGTCATGAAAGGCTTTTCCGAAGGTTCCCATGCGGAGGTATAGGCGTCGGTGAAAACAAGGCGCTCATTGGGCACGACTTCGAGGTAGATACCGCGATTGGGGAACTCCTGTCCCTCGGGGCTGCGCATCGTAATGACGCTCGAACCACCGGCCCGCACGTCGGTCTCGGCATGGGTGGTCGTGTAGGGGGGCGGAGTAAACCATTGCGTGATGAGGGCCGGCTCGGTCCAGCAGCGAAACAGTTTTTCACGCGGCGCGTTGAGGATGCGGGTGAGGACCAGTTCGCGATCGGCGGGGAAGGGGGTGGAGTTGGTGTTCATGAGATTCGGTTGATTGGGATGAATGGTATTTCAATGTCTCAACGATTGAACCCTCCGGTGGCGGACATTTTTTGAAAATTTCTCCAAGCGACAGGTGATCGCACCATGTCCATAAGGATGGCACTCTGCAACGGGCGCCCGGTATCCGGCGTCGAACTTGGCATTGCGGGGAGCAGGACCGCCTTCACGATAACCGGCATGGCTTCCGCCCAGCTGACACTTCAATCCGTCGAATTCGCGCACCCGGGAATGACCACGCCTTTGTTCACCGATCTGACGGTGCAGTTTCCTTTGGGGTGGACGGGCATCGTGGGCCCGAACGGCGCGGGCAAGACCACGTTGTTGAAGGTTGTCACCGGCGAACTCGCCGCGCAGAGCGGTTTGGTTCACCGGCAGGGACTGGCGCTCTATGTTGCGCAACGCACCGACGATCCGCCCGAACTACTCGAGGATTTTATCTGGGCGCCGGATGCCACCGTGCTCAAGGCGCGCCTGCGGGTGGCCGAGGACTGGCCGGAGCGCTGGTCCACGTTGAGTCATGGCGAACGCAAGCGTGCGCAGATCGCGGTGGCGCTCTGGCGCGAGCCGGCGGTGCTGGCGCTCGACGAGCCCAGTAACCACATCGATGCCGATGCGCGCCGGTTGCTGCTGATGGCGCTCACGGAGTTTGGCGGCATCGGGCTGCTGGTGAGCCACGACCGTGCGTTGCTGGATGAGCTTTGCACGCAGTGTTTGCTGATAGATCCGCCTGACGCCGTGCTAAGGCCGGGTGGCGTCACCGAGGCGATGGAGCAACAGGACAACGAGGAGAAATCCGCCCGTCATGCCGACGATGTGATGCGCCGGACCGAGAATCGCCTGCGCACGGAGGCCCAGCGCCGCCGGGTGATTGCGGACCAGAAGGCGGCTGCGTCGCGCGGCTCCAGGCAGATCAAGATCCCGGCGCACGACCACGATGGTCGCGCTCAACGCAATCTTGCCAAGATGTCTGGCAAGGATGCCTACGCTGGAAAAATGGTCGCTCAGATGAACCAGCGCGCGGGCAAGGTGGCGGCGCAAGGGCCAACGGGTTGGGAAAAAGCACCCTGATCCGTCATCTGCTCGCACATCTCAACCTGCCCGCGGAGAAGCTGGTGACCGTGCCGCAGGAAATCTCCGCGGACGACTCGCGCACATTGCTGGAGGCGGTCAAACGCCTGCCGAACGATGAACGCGGGCGGGTGATGACCACGATCAGCCGGCTCGGCTCGCGTCCGGCGCGGCTGCTGGAGAGTGCGCTCCCGAGTCCGGGCGAAGTGCGCAAGCTGCTTCTGGCAATCGGCATTGTGCGCGGGCCGCATCTCATCGTGATGGATGAGCCGACGAACCACATGGATCTGCCCGGGATTTTATGTCTGGAGGAGGCGCTGGCCGATTGCCCGTGCGCGATGCTGCTGGTGAGCCATGACGAGTCGTTCCTCGAAAAAATCACCGGGACCGACTGGCACTTGATGAGGGATGACTCCGGCGACACGCGGCTGGAAATCAGCGGGTGAGTGGAGCTCCGTGGATATCCACCTTGAAAGCAGGTTGATCTGCCTGGATACGAGGTCTGGTTCGTCGGAGCGCTGGTCGGTGACTAGCGACGGCCGTCATACCACATCGAGCAGTCCTCCCGGCTCGCGCTGGTTTTCATTGGACGAAAGATGGACTTGATGAGGAAGCGTCCGATTTCCCCTTTGCGGTAAAGCCTGAGCTTGCGTGCGGATGTGAGGAGCGGATGCCGGTGGAGAATGACCGTCCTTTGCCGATCACGCCGTCCGACGATCTTCTGAAGTCGGAGTGCGAGATCGAGCTCCTCGCCGGCGAAGAACTTCAGGTCGAAGCCACCGACCTCGCGGAACGCAGCCGCACGCACGAGGATAAAGGAGCCTGCCACCAGCCGCCGGAGACGACTTGCCATGTTCCAAACTCCGCAAGCGAATTTGAAGACAAACGTCCCTTCATCCAGTGTGATCGTGGAGCCGGCAAGCAGCACGTCCGGCCGGCGGGTGAGTTCCACCACGTCATTGAGCAATTCGCGGGTGGGCTGCGAATCGGCATCGATGAAGAGGAGCCATTGGCCCAAGGCGGCGGCGGCACCGGTGTTGCGAGCGCGTCCAATCTGGTTGATGGCCTCAAACACAACTGTCGCGCCCTCGACTCGGGCGATTTCGGCCGTCTGGTCGGTGGAGTTGTTGTCGCAGACGACCAGTTCCCAAGCGAGCCCGGCCGGGGTGAAGGCGTGTTCCGCCGCCGCCTTTACCGCCTGAAGCGAGGCCGCGAGGAGTTTCTCCTCATTGAAGGCCGGGACGATGATCGAAAGGGCGGGGGCGCGGTCCATGAAGGATGCAGGCAGGGGTTCGCTAATGGCTGAACGTGTTCAGGATGGGCGCAGTAGAAGTGGGAAAGCCGGATCTGGCAAGGGGGTGGCGGAAACCAAGGTGATGGAAAGCTTCGGTGACGTTGTTGGCAGTTATAAGAACGCCGACGGCAAGTATTGGCACTCGGATGTGACCGGATCACACGAGTAAAACTGAACGGAGTGTGCTAATCTGAACGATCCTGTGCCTCGAAATATGTCACGCGGCATGTGAGGTGCTGGTTTCCGGGGCATGGATGTGCGAAGGACCGGCTTGTGGAAATGGCGGATGTTGCCGCTGGCGGTGGGCGTTGCGATCGGGTGCATGCGAGGTGCGAGTCCGCCCGCGGCGTTTTTTGTCGGGGTGGACGCCAACTACTCGCTGGGCATGGAGGCCGCGGGGAGGTCGTGGAGTTGGGAAGGGCGCACCGAGGAGTTATTCACCGGCATGGGGACGCGGGGCGCGCGGGCCTTTCGCGTGCGCCTGTGGACCGGCGACACGGGTGTGAACGGCAAGGACTACGCAACCAGGGTGGTCAGACGTGCGCTCGCCGCGGGGCTCGACCCGTATCTGGTTATTTTTTTGAGCGAGGACTGGGCGGATATGGTGAAGCAACCGGCCCCCGCGATATGGATGAACTTGCCTCTCCCGGAGCGGGCCGGCGCGGTTCGTGTATATTCACGGGATATCGTCGCGCACTTCCGGCGTGAAGGACTGCGCAGCCACCTCTACGAGATCGGCAACGAAATAGATTACGGAATCTGCGGCGTGTATCCGGGCAAGGGCACGAAGAAGTCGCCCGAGAGCCTGAGTCGCGAGCATTGGCCGCAGGCGGCCGTGATCATCAAGGCGAGCCAGGCCGGCGTGCGGGAGTCGGATCCCGAGGCCAAATTCATGCTGCACATTGCGCATTGGTGGGATGCGGATTTCTGCAGCGGCTTCTTCCAGTTCATGATGAAGCAAGGCGTGCAGATTGATTACGCGGGATTGTCGTATTTCCCGTCCTCCAATATCGGCGGGTCGCTGGAGATGATGCAGTTCGGAGAAGTGGTGGCGAAGTTGCACGCGGACACCGGCCTGCCGGTCATCGTGCCGGAGACGGCCTATCCCTCGACGAAGGATTTCACCGGACAGTTCTCGCGTTGGAAAAAGGAGACGCCGGGTTATCCGCTCACGCCTGACGGACAGCGCCGCTGGGTGGCGGATTTCCTGGGCTATTGCGCGGGGCACCCGGCGATCGCCGGCGTGTATTACTGGAGCCGCGGAATGGGCGGGCGAAGGCATGTGGAACGGATTCGCATTGTTCGATGTGGATGGCGCGGCGCGACCGGCGTGGAATGCGTTCGCATCGAGGGCGGAGGAGCGACGGGCGCCCCTGGAACCGGTGTATTTGGAAAGTGGTTACGGAAGGATCACCCCGGTTCCGCTGGGGGAAGCCCGGTTGCGGGCAGAGAAGGAACTGGTTCGTTTGCTCCGACGGCACGGGCGTGTGAACACGGGCTACATCCGGGCGATCACGGCGGAAGAAGCTGTCGTTTCAGGCTATCGAATCAATCTGCGGGCATCGTTGTCGGGCAATCTCGACCTCGTGCGGCAGTCCGTGGTCGAGGACCCGGGGTCGTGGGAAAAGACGGTCGATGCGATCGACCCGGTGAAACAACGGCTGGTGGTCTTTACGCGGGACGACGCGGCGACCGCGGAGATAGCGCGTCGTGCGGCATCACGCGGCATCGAGATGGTGCTGCACCCATTGCCGGCGGACGTTCCCTTGAAGTTCGGACTGGGCCAGGCGTGGCAAAAGGTGGTGGCGATCACGCCGGAGGAACCGGAGATCGAATGACTCCCCATCGATGCGACAGTCGGTGCAAGAATGGGCGCGGTCCGCCCCGCCTCCTATTCGAGATTTAAAAGCGGTGCGGGGGCGCCGCGGCGCCTCAGGCGAGGCCCTTGGCTTTGAGCAGGGAGGCGAGTTCGACGGGATCGGCCTCGCCTTTCACGGTGTTAAGGAGACCGAGGACCTTGAGGCGTTCGTCGGGGCCACAGCTGGAAATCTCGACCATCCAATCCTCGGACTTGGGGGCGGAGACGATCACTTCGTCGGACCACGCGATGACCTCGGCGGCGTCGATGACGCCGGAGGTGATGCCTTTGATGTAGTATTCAGCCTGGGTGCGGTAGTTCATGAAAAGGGCAACTCTGGGACGGTGGACAGCGGAGCCAAGGCGGAAACGTGTTGTCCGGTTGCGAATTGTTGGGCGGCCTAGCCGCGGTCGATTTCTTCGCGAGTCTTTTGTCGTGCCTGCGGGAACCTTGAGGCGGCGCAGCGTGGACACCATGGCGTCCAGGCTGCGAGTGTAAGGACGATCAATCTGAAATCCCGTCGGCGCGTTGGGCGATGTAGATGAAGATGGCGGCATAAAACAACATGATGGCATAGCCGATGATCAAGCCGGTGACGGCCATTCCCCGGCCCTTTTTCGCCGGATCTTTTTTGATTTGGATAAGCGCGATATGGCCGCAGATGATGGCAGGGACTGCAGTGAACGGACCGAACAACACCAGCGATGCTAGGCCGAGGATCAAAGCAGCCAGGGCGACGCCCGGGGTTTTTCCGGAAACCGCCGAGGCGGGGTAGACGGGCGGGAGCGCCGGCGGACCCGAGGGGTTTTTGGCGAGGACGTGATCGATGAGTGCCTTGGAGTGATCGTGTCCGCCGCTCAGGTTTCGGTAGATCGTGCTGACGGTATAAATGGGCCCCCACGGAATCCCCCACCAGCCGATGAAAAAACTAAGACTGCTGAACAAGGCGCGGTTTCCAAAGTCGGAGTCTTTTGGGGTAACCAGATAAATGCTCGTTGGCCGCTTGAGCGTGACGACAATAAAGGAAAGGCAGTATTCGTAGCTCACCAACCGATAGCCCTCCGTTAATTTGAGGGCGATTTCCTCCTCTGAAAGCTGGCCCGCACCGATGATGTTCATTAAATGAAGGTTGAAGCCAGTGGTAATGAGGTGAGGCAAACCCTAATGCGGGTCAGTTCCTCCCGGTTCGCCTGATCCATCGGGCAAAACGTCAGTCTGTCCATGAGCCGCGAACCAGGATGCTCACGGGTTCGGGGAGCAGGCCGAGCTTGTTCGAGCGAAGAAGGCCATCGAGGGCGCGCATTGCCTCGGCGCCGACCCGCACGAGGTCGGTGCGCACGCCCGGGCCGGGGTCGCGCGGGTTAAGGAGCAGGCGGGCGTGTGGAAGGGGGGCGGGCACCCAGTCGCGCGTTGAATGGAAATCCGTGATGACGGCGTCGGGGCGGGCTCGCGCCAGCCAGCGTTCGAAGCGCGCGCGCTCGGCGGCAGGTGTTCCCGCGGGATCAACCAGATGGACGGGCGGCGCATCGTTGGTGGTGTGAGCCGCGAAGGCGGCGGCATAGCGGCGGTCGGTGCGTTCGTGTATGCTGGCGTCAAGAACGAGGCCGATGCGGGCGTGTCCGGCGGCACGGAGGCGGGTGAGGGCAAGCTTGGCGTCGTGGTAATAATCGCGGGAGACGCGAGTGAGGCCGGTGTTAACGAGGGAGCTGCCGACGAGGACCGCGGCGAAGCGGGGCCAGTCGAGATCGTAGCGCGGATCGGGGCGGCTGTTGTTTGGTGCGAGCAGGACGCCACGGATCCCGCGAGCCCAGAGGATGCGGGACACATCGCGCTCGGCGAGCGACTCGACCCAGGGCTTGATGGTCTCAAGGCGGTAACCCAATGCCTCGGCGGCCTCGCGCGCGCCGCTCTCCTCGGCGGTGGCTGTGCCGAGTTCGTGGGTCCAGACGAAGGCGACGGTTTCGCGATAGCGAGATCCCTTGGCGCGGCCCAGTCCGCCCATCACCTCGGCCACGACCGGATCGCTCCGGTAGCCGCGTTTCTTTGCGTGACGCTGAATGCGCGCCGCGAGCGCCTTCCGCACGGTGGCATGCCCGCGCAGAGCCCGCGACACCGTGATCGGCGAAATCTTCAGTTCCGCGGCAAGCGAGCGAATGGTGGGCGGCGTCCCGGGCTGCATATGAATGATACAGTGTCATACCAGGTCCGTTGCGGGCAAGCCCGGGCTGTGACGAGGTGGGTAATCCCCATGAAAACCCTTTCTCTCTCGTATGATGTAGTCGTCTGCGGCGGCGGCCTGGCGGGCTTCTGCGCCGCTGTCGCCGCCGCCCGTCACGGCGCCAAGGTCGCCCTCGTCCAGGACCGCCCGGTCCTTGGCGGCAACGCCTCCTCCGAGGTGCGTGTCACCGTGCACGGCGCCACTGGCTTCCACGCCTATGCCCGCGAGACGGGCATTCTCTCCGAGGTCTTGATCGAGGAGCGCGCCCGCAACCACGAAGAGGTGAACGAGAATGGCTGGACCAACTCCGTCTTTGACCAGGTGCTCTACGACGTCGCGCAACGCACACCCGGGCTCACGCTGCACCTCAACACTGCGGTCCAGGATGTGTTGCTCGGTGACGACGAAATCAGCGGCCTTGCCGAGATATCGCAGCGTCCTTTGCCCGACACGACGAACGGCTGGTATCGCCGTCCGGCCTGTGCGCCGCGCAAACGCATCGCGGCGGTCGTCGCGCGCGTGGCCAATGCCGAAACCCAGCTGACCCTGCGCGGCAAGACGTTTATCGACTGCACGGGCGATGGCTTGGTCGCCGATCTGGCGGGCTGCGGCTGGCGCATGGGCAGCGAGAGCAAGGCGCAGACCGGCGAGCTGCATGCGCCGGTGGACGCCTCGACGAACACGATGGGCAACAGCATTCATATTCGCGCCCGCGACATCGGCCGCCCTGCGCCCTTCACCCCGCCGGAGTGGGCCAAAAAAATCCCTGACGCCGATTTCTTCCATAAGAAGGGCCGCCACCTTTACGATCTGCGCGGCGGCTATTGGTGGATCGAGATCGGCATGCCGTGGCACACCATCCACGACAACGAGACCATCCGCCACGAGCTCACCGCCTGGGCCCTCGCCATCTGGGATTGGATCAAAAATCACGACGAAACCACCAAACACCGCGCGACCAATTACGCGCTGGAGTGGATCGGGCAGGTGCCGGGCAAACGCGAGAGCCGCCGCGTCGACGGGGTGTATCAGCTCACCGAGCACGATATCCAGGCCAACGTCGTCCATCCGGATGAGATTGCCTACGGAGGCTGGTTCGTCGATCTGCACACGCCCGGCGGTCTGCTCGCCGAGAACAGCGAGCCCGCCGCGGGCGAGGGCTACAAACAAGACAGCGAATACGCTGCGAATTCCTACGTGGGACCCTATGGCATTCCGCTGCGCTCCAGCATCGCGGCCGACGTGGATAATCTGCTCCTGGCGGGCCGTTGCGTGTCGGCCACGCACGCCGCGCTCGGCACGGTGCGCGTCATGGCCACGACTGCGCTTGTCGGCCAGGCCGTCGGCACGGGAGCCGCGCTCGCCCTGGCCAAGGGTTTCCCGGTGTCCCGTCTGCCCGAGCCGGGCGTGATCGGGGAACTGCAACAACGCCTCCTGCGCGACGGCTGTTTCCTTCCCAACGTGCAGCACGCCGACGGCGCGGATCTTGCGCCCGCCGCCAGTGTCACCGCCTCGTCCCTGGCGCTCAGCCACGGCGTGAGCCCTGAGGGCGCCTGGGCGGCCGGCGGTCTCGGCGGCGGTCCGGACGCGAGCCGGGGCTGGTCTTTGGCCAAGGCGGCAGCCCAATGGATCGCGGTGGCGGGAGGACGGCTTGAGACCGTGTCCGTGTGTCTCGACAACCGCAGCGGGCAATCGCAACGCGTGCGCGCCCGCCTCGTGTGTGTTGAGCATATCTGGGATTACCGCCGCGGACTGCCCGCGGTGGCCGAGACGGAGTTGCTCGTCCCTTCAGGTGACGACCGCTGGATCGACTGGCCGGTTGCACTCGAAGCCGTTCCTGCCGGCTACCTGCGCCTCGATCTCGTCTCGGCGGAGGCGGACATCGCGGTGGCGCCGAGCTGGCGTTTTGGTCGCGCCATTCTGCCCGGGCAGGTGGCGGCAAAAGAGATGAGCGCGAAAAAACTACGCCGGATGGAGGTGGGCGTGAGCATGGCATTCCGTGTTGTGCCGGCGCAGCCGGTCTACGGGCCGGAGCAGGCGGTTTCCGGAGTTTTTCGTCCGCATCGTTCGACCAACCTCTGGCGTTCAGACCCCGCCCAGCCGCTTCCGCAGTCCCTTCAACTTGCCTGGAAGACGCCGCAGCGCGTGGCCCAGGTCGAACTCACTTTCCCCGGCCACCTGTTGCGTGAGATCCACGCCTATCCGCCTTTTTTCCGTGATCCGCAGACGCCGCGCGACTACGCGATCGAGGCTTGGATCGACGGCACGTGGCGCGAGGTCCACGTGGAGAAGGGGAACTTCCAGCGCCACCGTCGCCATGCGCTGCGAGAGGCTGTCACCACAGACCGGATACGAATCCTCGTGCATGCCACCAACGGTGATCCGTCCGCCGCGCTCTACGAAATCCGGGTCTATGCCTGAACCGGCCTGAGGGCGATGTTGGTGTCTATCACGGATATCCCCGACGGCTGTCCGACGAACAGCTCTTCGACAAAGAGACGATGACGCCCAGATCTCTTTCTCGCTTCCATCGCGGTTTTAGCCCGCATATTTCACCACGCATTCAAATGTCTGTGTAGGGCTGGCGCTCGCGCCATGCCGTCCGGCGGGCGAGGCACGTCGCAAGCGACGGGCCCTACGATGAGTTTCAGTGTGGTGGCCGATAGGCCGGTGAAATACGCGGGGTAGCGAGAGCTGATTTATTTGCCGGGCGCACCTTGATTTAAACCCTCAGCGATCCGCGAAACCCTCTGCCGCTGTAATAGGACTGCGCGCCATTGTGATAGATGAAGACTTGACCGTAGCGGCGGTCGCCAAAGAGGGCGCCGCCCAGTTTGCGGATGCCGGCCGGTGCTTGCACCCAGCTCGACGACTTCCGGTCGAAATTTCCCAGTTTCTGCAGCTCCCGGTATTGTTCCTCCGTCAGCATCTCGATGCCCATGTCAGCGGCCATGTCCATGGCGCTGGTTTTGGGTTTGTGCTCTTTGCGTGATTCCAGCCCTTCACGATCGTAGCAAACGGAAGTGCGGCCGTCGGGGCTTTCGGGCGAGCAATCGAAGAAGATGTATTCGCCGGTCTTCTTGTCTTGGCCGACGACGTCCGGTTCCCCGCCGGTTTTTTCCATTTCATGGAGCGACCACAGTTTCTCAGGATTGGCCGCCAGCCGGACTTTCACCTTGGCCCAGTCGAGCCCTTTGTGGCGGTTGATGTATTCCTCGAAGCGGGCCTGAAGTTTTTTGAGCAGCGCTTCGGTTTGTTCGGACGACAGGTTTTTTTTAGATGCAGAGGCTTTCATGACAGGTTCTTTTTATGAGACGAAGTGGAAGCGCGATCAGTTTGATTTCTTCGAAAAGAGCCGGGTTACCCAGTGGCCTTTCCACATCCATAATCCGGACAAGAGAATCACGGGCATGAAGACATAGCGAAACATGTAGGCATATTGGGCAACTTCCTCCGGCGGTCCGTAAATGTAACCGATGATCGGAAGGCCAAAGAGAATGTGTATCCAGCGGAAGATGATGCGTTGGGTGCCTGTGTTCATGAGGAGAGGGCGGTTGATTGAGTGATGGGTGGGAGGAGGAAGCACATGGCCTGCTTCAGGGACTCCTGCCCGCGAGCAGTGCTTGCAGCCGGTCGAGGTTTTGTTCGTTGGAGGGTTCGCAGATCGGGCGCAATGCGGCCGCCGTCTCGGGGCTTTCGAATTCCTGGACCCATCCCAGGCGGGTTTGGTCGCCGTGCGGGGTCAGCGTGACCGTCAGCCGGAACCAAGGCTTCACGACATGCTCGATCACGATCTTCGCGTCGGGCTGGATCTCGCGGAAAATACTTTCATTGGGGTAGTCGGCGCCGTTTGCGCCATGCATCACGAAGACCCAGCGTCCGTCCGGCTTGAACTCGAAAATTTCGAACGTGTTGGTGAAGCCGTTCGGTCCCCACCAGCGGGCAAGTTGATCCGGTTGCTCGAACGCGGCGAAAATCTTTTGCGGACTGGCCGGCAGGATGCGCGCGGTGCTCAAGGCCGAACCTGCGCGTGCCGCCACGTCGGAAAGCTTTCCGAGCATCCTAGCCCAGCCATATCCGGCGCCGTGGAATGCCTGTTCGCCTCCAGGTTGGGAAAGATCGAAGCCGGAGTGTTCGAAAAAGAGCCGTGTGCCGTTGCCCTCCGGTTCGAGGCGAAAAGACACCTGCGTGTTGACGACAGGTCCGCCGACCGACCATGAGAACACGAGAAGGACGGGCGCTTCGCATGCGAGCACTTCGCAGCGGACGGTCAGGCCGTCGAAATTCACCTTGGGATTCGGTGGAACACGGAAGGTGAAGGCGTGGCCGACGCGCGGCTCGAAATCATTGGGATACATCCAATCGGCCAAGGCCTCGCGGTTGGCGATCGCCTGCCAGACCTGCTCCCGCGGCTGAGGAAGGAAAAGCTCTCGTTGGATCGTGGTATTCATCGAAGGGCTGCGTTCATGACTTGTTCTTTTTGGCCAGGTGCCTTTGCAGTCGCTGCAGACGGTCATCCCAGAATCGCTCGTATCGCGCGATCCAGTCCCGGACGGGACCCAGGCATTCGGGCTGGACCTGATAGTGTCGCTCGCGCCCGTGCCGCTGCTCGGTCACGAGGCCGGCGTCGAGCAGGACGCGGAGATGTTGGGAAACCGCCGGACGGCTCATTTCGAAATGCGCGGCGATGTCGCCGACAGAGCGTTCGTTTTCGTAGAGCAGATCCAGCATCTGGCGCCGCGCACGATGACTGATCGCGGCGAACACATCGGGCTGGCGATCGGCGGTCATGACCATGCCGCCAAAATGCGTAAGATATTACTTACATGTCAAGCCCGGGCATCCAATCGGTGATCGGAAACCGGTGGCCCACGCCCGCGGGCCGGTTTTCTTTATTGGGGATATTTTTCAAACTTGGGCAGCGCGGGGTTCATGTGGTCCCACGCGTGTGCGTCCAGTGTCCACACATCCACTTGAGGATTAAAACCACTTGGATCATCCAGGCTCGCCGTCCTGATCGCGGCAAACTGAGGGGCTGCATCGGACTTGACCACAATCGGCGAGCCGCAGGCGGGGCAAAAGCCCCGATTGGTCTGGCTGCCCGCATCACTGGGCGAGGCATGGAAGCGGGGTGAGCCTTGCAAGAGCTTGAACGCTTCCACCGGCACGATGACGAATGACGAGAACGGGCCGCCGCTGGATCGCTGGCAGTCCCGGCAGTGACAGTGAAGCATCATCACTGGTTCGGCGGTGGATTCGTAGCGAATCGCGCCGCAGGCGCATCCGCCTGAAAAGGGCGTGTGGATGGTGGACATAAGGTGGTTCTTTCTTGTGGTTGTAGTTTGTTGGGATGCTCCACCGTGATCAGTGGCCGCCGAACAGACTGAGGCCCTTGCCGGTCTCCAAAAACGATTTCATGCTGGAAAGCACGCGCGGCCATCCTCCGGAAACTTTGCCGGGAGTGGACGAACCCTTCTTGAACTGATCGTGCGTCACGGTGAGGCATACCAACCCCTTGATGGCTTCGATCTCGAAGGTGACGCGTGACTTGTCCGTAGGCGCCTCCGGATCGGCCCAACTCAGCACGAGGCGTTTGGGGGGAGTGGACTCGATCACTTTGCCGGTGACCCATGCCTCGGGTTTGTCGCCTTGTGCCATGAGCTGCCACGGCGAGCCTTTCTTCCAGTCGGAGACCGTCGCGAGGCCGGCCCAATACTGGCGGGTGAATTCGGGTTTGGTGATGGCCGCCCACACTTTTTTCGGCGTGGTGCGGATGTAGGTTGTATAAACTAACTTTGGTTTATCCATGACGTCATCCTTTCTTGTTTTTGTTTTTTTCGAGGCCCTTTTTCAGGTCGCCCAACGCCTGCAGGCGTTGGCGTTCGTATTTGCCGATCCAGCGCTCGGAAATTTCGTGGATCGGCACCGGATTGAGGTAGTGCAGCTTCTCTCGTCCGCGCCAGACGACGGCGACCAGATTGGCCGCCTCCAGCAACCGGAGATGCTTCGTAACGGCTTGCCGCGTCATATCAAGATGCTCGCACAGTTCGCCGAGCGTCTGGCCGTTGCTCCGGTGCAACTGGTCGAGCAGCTTTCGGCGGCTTTCGTCCGCCAGGGCTTTGAATACCGCGTCCATCTCGCTCAAAATTAGGCAACCTTTTGGTTGCATATCAAGCCGCAAACTGAAAAATGAAAATCTGCTTTAAGGGAGGCGTTATCGTTGGTGGGAGCCGTGTGCTTATGACCGCAGCCGTTCGATGACGCCGATGATTTTGTAGATCGCCGCGACCACCGGGATGAGGAGGAAAAAAACGAACAGGAGATAGTAGGGCCGCATTTTGTTGCGTCTGATCCAAGGCCAGTCTCGCGCACTTACCCGCAGCAGGGGTAACCGTCCCAGCGCACGAAACACGCCGAGAAATAAAAACACGAACATGGCTACGGACCCCAAACCCCACATCAGTTTTTCAGAAACGCTGGAGTTCATGGGGGATTCGTCTGCGTGCAGGAAAAAAATGGACTGTTCACGGAAGTGCAGTGTCTGGCGGAGTGGCTACGGGGTTGCCCATTTGAACTTTGCCGACTGTGGATCGTCGGAGTTGATGTTGCGGCTGATTTTCGTGACTAGCGGCGCGATCAGACTGAAATGGGATTCGCCGGGAACCGGAATGAAGTGGAGGTTGGGGTTCTTGATCTTGGGCCGGGTTTGCAGGGCTTGGAGCGAGGCGATGTTGCTGGGATCTTTCGTGCCTTCGAAAATATAGGTCGGGCACGGGATGCTCGAAATCCAGACCACGGGGGCGCGGACTTGAATTTCTTTCGGATTCTTAAGCTCGAAAGGCAGCACTTCGGCTCCGTAGCCGGCGACATTGTCGATGGGACCCAGCGCGAAGACCGCGCGGAAACGCTCACCGCCTGCTGCGGCCACAAGCAAGGCAAGCGTTCCACCGCTGCTGTGACCTCCGAGGTAGATGCGGTCGGCGTCCACATAATCAAGCGATGCCAAGGCCGTCGCGGCGGCGAGCACATCATCGACTTCCCCATAGAAGGTTTCGATGTAGCCGGGGTTGTTGTTTCCGCCTCTGAGTGAAGGATACATCATTACGATCCCGGCATCCCGAAACCCGGAGGCCGATTGATCATTGGAAGCCGGTCCGGGCGTCCATGCGATAGCGCCGATGCTGTTGCTGAAGCCTCCGGTGAGCCAAATGATTGCCGGACGTTTTTTGCCGTCAGCCGGCGCCGGGCTCACATACGCCGCATTGCGACCAAGCGGGGCGGAATAAGTCACCAATTTCAGGACGCCCGTGGGTGGTCGATCTGGAGCTTCACCGACTGCTTCCTTTCGTAGGACATTGGTTTCGAATCCGCGCCGGGCTTCCAATAGGGGCGATATGCTCGCGGCATGGGTAAGCGGGGCGATCGCCGATGAAAGCAAGAACAGGAGAAGCAGTCCGGGCGTTTTCATAACAGGTGAAGACTCGTTAAGTATATCTTGATAAACCACGAAAAAAGCCCGTCAGCCTTGTCCGTTTACTGCGGCGCTCACCTTGGGGTTGCCGCCGTCACCGGGCGTTTGCACAGTGCGGCCACCGATGTTGCACCACGAGCTCTTGCGCCGTCTCTGTCTCGCCCGGGACTGGTTGCGCGAATGTGATGACCGGCCGCCGGCGGTCAGCACCGTCGCGCGCCGCGCGGGTCTTTCGCTTTTCCATTTCATCCGGCTCTTCAAAGCCGTTTTCGGCGAAACGCCGCATCAGTATCGCTCGCACGCCCAGATCGAGCGCGCGAAGGAACTCCTCATCCTCACCGATCAATCCGTGACGGATGTGTGCATGGCCGTCGGTTTCTCCAGTCTGGGCAGCTTCAGCACGCTCTTCACCCGTCGCGTCGGCGTGGCGCCGTCCGCTTGGCAGCGGCGTCACCGTCCGCCGGAGGGCCGCCCGCGCCAGATGCCCGCGGAGTTGATCCCCGGCTGTTTCTCGCTGATGGGCCGCATTCCCGCGAAGAATGGCAATTTCCAAGAAGCGGCCCGCGCCCGTGGCTGCTAGAGTGTGCTTCGGTTTATTTCCGAAACTCCCTCCCTCGCCATTCCACATCCATGAAAATCAAACTGAACAGCATCTTCGTCGAAAATCAGGACAAGGCCCTCGCATTTTATACCGGTGTGCTTGGCTTCAAACCGAGCAAAGACATCCCCATGGAATCATGTGAGTTTCGCTGGATCACGGTGGTCTCGCCGGAGGGACACCCCGATGTCGAACTTGTGCTTGAGCCCAACGCCAATCCCGCCGCCAAGGTTTACCAGGAAGCCTTGGTGAAGCAGGGCATCCCCATCACGGCCTTCGAAGTGGATGACATTGTGGCCGAGGCGAAACGGCTCAAGCAGGCCGGCGTCCAGTTTACGATGGACCCGACTGACGCCGGCCCCGTGAAGATCGCCATCTTTGCCGACACCTGCGGCAACCTGATCCAAATCTACCAGGTGACCGGAGCGTGAGGTGGTCTAAAAAATCAACCCATGGCGGGCGGTCGTCAGTGATGTCGGCTCGAGCGACAGCGACGCTTAAAGCGCGGAACCCGATGCCCGGGATTCCAGAGTGCGTATGGCATTGAAGTAATCCCGGCGGATATCGGGCGAGGGCACCTGGGCTTTGCGGTCGAACTCCTCCAGGTTGCGGCTGATGGTCGTGACGCAATCGGTCGTGCGTGAGGCGATGCCGAAACCTTTGATCGAAGTGGAGAGAACTTGCTTGGCGAGCCGGTCGATCAGCAGATCGTCGTCGGCTGGTTGACGGTCAGGGTTTCCGAAGCGGGCATACGAAACGAGGCCGTGGAAATCTATCCGGGTTCCGAAAACGAAATTCGTATTCTCGATAAAAATATCTTCGGCGGTCACGAGGATGTATTGGCAGCCACCGTTTGCGGGCGCGGTGTCGGTGAACCTGGCCCAGAGGGAGGCGGGATGCCATTGGCGGTTTCCGATGAGTCCGAAAGACCGGTCCGGCGGAGGCAGGGCGAGACTGGTGTGATAGCGGTAGACAGGGAGTTCGATTCGTGCCGAGACTTCGGCGGCGACCCGATCCAGAACTTTGCCGGGGATGGTTCCGCAGGGCACCAGAACGATGCTGAAACCTTCCGGGGGAGGCGTTGGAAGAATCGCGATGGGGGACAGATTTTCGGATTTTATCCACAAGGACGTGGATGACCGGTGGTCGCTGCTTTCGGGTTGCGGGGGAGTTGAGCCCGGCTTTTGGGAAATGCTGGCGAGGCGTTGCCGCGCGGCTTCGTTGTAGGCATCGAAGGAAAGCCCGCGTTCCAGCACAGTGACGGCGTCTGCCGGACGACCTTCGGCGATAAGGTCCTCCGCGTAGGCGAAGAGCTTGTCGGCATGTCGGGAGGCTTCGAAGGTGTGGCCGAGATTCCAGACCTTTTCGGCGACAAGGCGGCGTTTGGCGGGGCCGGTTGCGAGGAGATAGGGATGCCTCGCTTGCATGACGCCGACCGTCGCCGCCAGCATGACGAAGGCGATGGCGGTGCGATAATATCCGCGAAGCAAGGGCGCTTTGATCAATCCGGGGCCGAAGTGGAGGGCGATCGCCGCGACCAGGCTGGTCGCGATCGGCCAGCGTGCGATTCCGGTAAATGCCACGATGTTGGCCGTGAGCATGAGCACGAGCAGCATGGCACAGGGCACCACGACAATCAGGCTCAAGGCCTCGAGCCCGAGGTCGAACGGGCTGCGTTCGTGGTGCGCCAGCGCCTTGATCAACCACATGATCCGGACCAACAAAACCAGTCCGGCGATGAGCCAGATTTCACGCAAATCGACTCCTCCCCACAGGACCAGGCAAACCAAGGCCAGCAGCGCGGTCTTAACAAGCTTCTGCATCAACGTCCCGGCCAAGGGTGGCGGGCTCTCGTCTTTTCCGGTGCTCATGGAAGTGGGTGTGGCAAAGAGCGAAATCAGGCGGGCGTTCGTTGAATGTCAGGCCAAAAAGCAGGCGACCGGCAACGGTTGCCATGAGCGGACAGCGTATCGTTATCGAGTGAAAGAGTGGCGTGGGGACGGCCCTCTGATCTTCCGGTTTGACGTCTCATCTCTCTTTGGACGTGAAGCGGTCGTCATTCGGTTGCCCGTGTTAATCCTTTGTGGATTAACAAGCTTCCGGGGAGGATGAACCAAATTATGATAAACTTGTCTACTGTAGTATATAAGCATGGCTAACCAAATATGCCGTGTATGTTTCAACCCCAGTCCCCCGAGACTTATGAAAACCCAATACATATCGCTCCTGCTTGTTCTTGCGGCCAGCCCGGCGCTGGTATTCGCCGACTCCTCGACTGATCGCAAGATCGAGGAAGCCGCCAAGGCATCCTATAATTACCGCACCGTGCTTGAGGATCACGTCAAGGTGAAGGCAACCGATGGTGTCGTCACCCTGACCGGCACCGTGCAAGACGAGGACCACAAGGATCTCGCCATGGATACCGTGAAAAACCTTCCCGGTGTGACGGCCGTGAAGAATGAAATCACCCTCAAGGATCCCCAACCCAAACATTCGGATTCGTGGATCGCCCTCAAGATTCGCAGCCGGTTGCTCGCAAAGGCCCACGTCAGCGCCACCTCCACGGCGGTCGCGGTCAAGGACGGTGTGGTCACGCTCACCGGCACCGCCGACAATATCGCCCAGAAGGAACTCACCGCCGTATATGCCAGGGAAATCGAGGGAGTGAAATCGGTTAAAAACGATATCGTCGTGAAGGATCCGCCTGCGCCCGGCTCGACGATGAGTGAGAAGATCGACGATGCATCCATCACCTCCCAGGTAAAATACGAGCTGCTCCGGCACAAATCGACCAGCGCTCTCAAGACCAAGGTGACCACCACCGATGGCGTGGTTGTCATCACGGGTGAAGCCGCCTCCGACGCCGAGAAATCGCTTGTCACGAAACTCGCCCAAGAGGTCCGTGGCGTGAAATCGGTCGAGAACAATATGATGGTGAAGAGCTGAGTAAAAACTCGCTGCGTTCAAACGATCCGGACCGCTGAGCTGCGATCCGGATCCGTCTTTAACCGTTTCGTAAATGGTGCCGGGCCGATTAACGCTACCGATGAGGATCCGCGGCTGGTAGACGGGACCGGATAGTGAGGGCGGTCGGGTGGGGCGCGGCGATCGCCCGGCATGTTCCTATTCGTCCCCTTCGTCCGGCGAGTCGTCCTCCTCAACGCGCTGGCCGTGATAATCGATCAAGTAAGGCACCTCGTCCTCGTCATTGAACAAGGTGACTTCGGCCACACCGTCGGTGAAGGGCTCTGCGGAGGCGAAACGCGGCTCGATCTGCATCGTGCCATCGGTGCGTATATAGCCCCAGCGAAGTTCAAACTCGTCGTCGTGAACCGCGACCGCGGCGAGCCCCTCCGAAAATTCCATCGCTCGCGCGAAACGTCCGGGGATCACGACAGCGCCCTCTGGATTGATGTAACCCCACTTTTTGAAAAACTTCACCGGAGCCAGGCCTGACGAGAACTTGCCCGCTCCGCCGAACCGGGGCTCCAGAACCACGCGCTCGTCGCCATCGCGATAACCCCAGAGCGCAAACGGCTCCAAATCCTCCCCGGCAGGATCGCTCACCTCTTCGGTCCGATCGCGTTTTTCTCGTTCGTTGAATTTTTCTACCTGGTGGCGCACCGAATCCAAGGTGGTTCGAAGCCCGGGGTTCAGCATCACATACCAACGCTCACCGATGCGACTCAGGCATACTTCTTTTTCGCAGACCCGTGACGTGCCGTCGATCGGCACTTCATATGAATATTCGACCTCTGCGTAGTCCTCGGAGACCTGGTGGATGTTAAGGATGCGAAACGTAAGTGCGATGTCCTGCCATTCACCGGGAGGAATATCGCGCGAGGCGCCTTCGAAGAGCTTGCGCAGGAATGCCTGGGGCGAAAGCACACGCAGGTCCTCCACGTCGGTGTCCGGGCCGAACATCGCGAGGAACCCGGTGCTCTCTCCAAAGCGAGCCATCGCCTGGCTGCACCAGATGAGATTGGCCTTCAACTTATCCACATCGCCCGGGTAGAGCGCCGGCAACATCGCCTCGAAGTCGCGACGAATGCCGGCGTAGAAGTAGTCTTTCACGAAACGCGCAAGGTCGTTGGAACCGGAGTTCATGCGGCGTTCAGTGCAAGCGGGGTGTCTCGATGTCGAGCCGAATGAGACCGTCCGACTCTGCCTGCGTGATTCGACGGTTTATTTCAGATTAAACCTGCGGCGCAGTTCCGCCGTCCAGGGCGAGTCGCTGAAAAACCGGATGCGATGCCGCCGGCAGGCGTCCGCGAAACCTGCATGGTCGCCGTTTTCGAGTGCGTTGATTTCCTCGAACCAGCGTTCGGTCCCGGCGGGCGTGAGGATTTCGATGATGTCGGCTCCGACGTCCCCGCGGTTCCACATGGCGTGAACTACATTCCGGGGTTTCAAGGCCCAACTGCCCGGTCCGGCATGCGCGATTTCCTCGCCGACCAGGATGCCAATTTCGCCCGAGAGCACATACACCCAGACGTCGTTCTCGTGCACGTGCGGAGGGATCAAACGTCGCGGAGGCACGGTCTGCTTGAGCGCAGCCAGCGCGCCGTTGGTGTGTGACGAGCGGAGTTGAACCACCGCTTGAAATTCATTGTGCAAGGGAGTGCCGTCGTCAGGGGTGATTACAATTGCCATGAGCGAGAGAGCGCGATGTTGCCGGACCAGCGCAACGGAAAATCTGTGGCACGTAACAGGGACGGACCGTTGCTCGATACTTTGAGTTCGATGCAAATTGATCAGAGCCCTGGCCTCTGTCTTGAATCAGGCCGTTACGGCTGAAGTTCCAGGACTTCGCCGATGCAGCGGAAGGGGCCGCCGCCGCACCGGAGCCGGCCATCGGAGCAGCGGAGGAGGCCTCCGGCTTGCTCTGACAGAGCGCCGAACGGGTCTAAACGGGTTTATAAATTCTGGCGACGGCGGACGTAGAGGCTCGAACCCAACGCCAGCCCGCCTAAGATCATCGCGTAGGTGGAAGGCTCCGGGATGGCGGCGATAGTGATGGTGCCGTTTCCGATGCCGGCGCCCTCGAAATAGGCGCCGTATCCCAAGGTCGAGAGTTGGGCGGAGGTATATTCGTTGCCAGCGATCAGGCCAGTGGCGGCAACGCCGTTGAAGCTCAGGGAGCCCACCGTGATGTTAGTGTCTTGGTTGAGGATGACGATGGCGTTGGTGGCCACCGAGAGGGACCCTGTGGTGGTCCAATCAAAACCAGCATCAAACTTGCTCCAAGCGTCCAGGGTGACGCTGGCATTGTCGCCGAGCGATCCGGCGCCGGTGGCCTTGAGGGTGGAGATCACTGCCGCGGATCCGTTGCTGACGGTCGTCGGATTGACGCTGTTATCAATCGTCACGCTAGCCGAACCACCCACTTTCCAAGTGCCGGCAAAGGTATTGTTAGTGTTGGCGACCGTAAACGTCCCGTTGCGCAGAAACTGAAGAGTCGCGTCGGCCCCACCACTGATCAGCGAGTTGAACGTGATGTTTCGCACGTCACCGGTGCCGGCGCCAGTGCTGCCTGTGGATTTCACCACGGCGAGGCCTGAGCCGACCGCCAACGTGCCGTTCAAGAACTGGGTGGAGCCACCGACAGCGTTTACAATGACGCCACCGCTGTTGAGGACGATATTGGCCTCGCTAGTTCCGTTGGCTGCTGGAGCACGGAGGTTGAGCTGGCCGTTCAGTGTCAACGTCCCTCCGGCGAAAACGGTAGAAGCGGCGGCACTGGTAGAGAGGACGGTTGAGACGACTCTTTTGTTTTCGACGATGTAGTTGTTTTCGAGTGTAGGGGCAGTGTTGGCACCTCCTCCGACAGGGCTCCAATTTGAGCTATTCCATCCCTGGCTAGGGCTAGCGGTGGTATTCGTGAACGTGAAATCAGCGGCATGGCTGGAGGCGGTGAGGCTCAATACGGCGACGCATCCGAGGATGGGCCGGGACAACGCCTTTTTGCGGAACGGGCGGTGGATCGTCGTCGAGACGATGCGGGGGGCTGAGGTGAGGGCTGATGGGGCGGGGTGGGGTATCATACCGCAACATATTAGAGCAAACTTCCTGCGGGCTGTTAGTCGCTCTCTGATTCCAAATATGTTTAGTCCCGACGGGCGGTCTGAAATCACTCGTCCTGCATGTGCTCGGCAATGCGGATCAAGAAGGGGGAACGGCGATTCGGATGCGCATGAAACGGCGGGGCGACGCGGAGAGAGGCTGGTTGTCATACGCGCGCAAAAGGGAAGGCGTGTCCTCCACGGTGGTCACGTGATCCGGGCCGGATGACCAGGTGGTGAGGTCGTCGCTGACCTCGGGGACGAAGAGCAGGTGGGAGGCGTCCGGATTGCGCGCGACGGTCAGCGTGAGATGCCCGTCCTTCGGCTCCACCACCGGCAGGCCAGCGGTAGCAGGAATGGTGGGGTCGAGCCCGAGCGCGAATTCAAGGAGATTGGGGACACCGTCGCCGTCGGGGTCGCCGAGAGCGCTATTGAGAGCGGGATTGAAGCCGTGGGCGATGGCCCAGGCATCGGGGATGCCGTCGCCGGAGGTGTCGGCGTTGGCGTCGGGCGGCGGCGGGAGAAACGCGAAGGTGTCGGGCGCGTGCGCGATGCCGTTAATGCGCACCTCGTCCACCGAACCATTCAGTTCGGCGCGGAAGAAACTACGCGTGGTGGTGCCGACGCCGAGGACGTTGCCAACGGTGCCATCCAGGTCGGCTGTGAGCGTGGCGGTGCCGATGAGGTTTGCCGAGGACGCGGACGCGCCGAGGGCGGTCCAGTAGAACGTAAGGTTGCCGGTAACGCCGGCCTGGCCGGTATAGGCGACCGCGACGTGAAACCACGCGTTGGCGGTGAAGGCGTGGTCGCCGGTCGTGGGAATCGAGGCTGTCAGCGCGACGGTCCCTGTGTAGAATCTAAGGAGGCCGCCGTTGACCTGAAAGAGAAAGCCGCGGGTGACGCTGCCGTCGTGCGCGAGGATGTTTTGTTCTCCGGCGGTGGTGCTCAGCGAAATAAACGCTTCATAGGTGAACGCTCCGTCAGAACCCTGAAGACTGGACTGCAGGACCGAGCCGCTGGTGAGCAGACCGCCGCCCATGGACGCGCCGGAGCTGCCCGTGTGGTAGGTGCCATCGCCGGAGGCGGGGACGTTGAAGGCGTTGCCGGAACCGGAATGAGCGGAGGCCCCGTAACCGCCGGAGCCGGTGCTGTCGCGTCCGCTCAGTCCGCCGGTGTCGGTGAGGTTGAGCGCGGAGCCGGTTGTGCCGTGGTTGACGATTGAGCCGGAGATTTCGTCAAAGGTATAGTGGGCGATCAAGCCGCCGGTGGCACTGGTCACGGTCAATGTTGCTCCATTCGAGGTCACGCTGCCCTCGCCATTTGTAATCACGACCCGGTAGACGGCGCCGTTGTCGGCGCTGGTGGTCAGCGGCGTGGTGTAGGTCGAGCCGGTTGCGCCGGAAATGTCGGCATCATTTTTCTGCCATTGGTAGGAAGGCGCGGGATTTCCCGCGGCGGATACGGAGAACGAAGCGGCTTGCCCGGGCGATACCCCGATGTTTTGCGGATGGACGTTAATCGTAGGGGCGTGGGGTGAGGACAAGACTGCCGGCGCTTGTTTCAGCAGGTTGCGGAGCACTCCCTCGACGTAAGCCTTGTTCGAGTAAACTCCATAGCCGCCTTTCATCACCAGGTAATTATGGTCTCTGGTCCCGTTAGGGTCCCAAGTGAAGGTGGCGTCCGTTTTGATATTCATCGAGCCGGTCGTCTGCATATCCCAATAGTCATGTTTGCCGCGCACCGCGTATAGGACCGTGGCCAAGTCTGCGCAGTGCCGGTCTATCCCGGTGGTTTTTCCAAAGTATTTATGGTAGGCGATGCGCACCGGGTTGGTGATCGGCGTGCCATTGAGTTCCTCGCCGGCGCGCAGCGGGCTCGGAACACTGGCGACCTCACGAGGCATGAAGGTGAGCTTGCCGGGGAAGTTGCTAATCGAGTAGTAGGCCGCCGCCGAGTCGTAGGAGAAATTCACGTTGTCGGTGGATGACGTCCAAAAATTTCCGCCCATGCAGACCCATTCCTTGACCTTGGCCGCGACCAGTTCCTGTCCGGTTAACGGGCTGTAGCCGTCAGCGGGAGACTTGAGGAGCCCGGCTATATTGGTGAGGTAGCCGACGGTAACGAACACCACACTGTTGTCCGGCTGCGCGGCGAGTATCTGCCGATAAAGCGGGATGGCATCGGGAACCGACGTGGTGAGTGGCGTGTTGTGCGGAAAATTATCAAAGAGAAAGTCGGCGAAGGCGGTGAAGCGGGCAGGCCCGACCTTCGTTGCGCCGATGGGAATATTTGGTCGGCCATAGTAGGTGTTTACCACGTCGATGGCGCCAGGGGGCTTGGGCAATAAAGTGGACGCTCCGGTCGCAAGAATTTCGACCTCGCCGTTGTCTGCAAGGGCGTGCAGGACGGCCAAGGCTCCCGGGTCGTCGCAGTCGGTCGAGTAGTCCGTGTCGAATATTATTTTCACCGGACCGGCCAATGCGACTGGGCCGATGGCGACCGCGGCAACAAAGGCCAGCCGGGGGATCATTGTTGCGAAGAGGGGTAGGGTCATTGATTTTCGGGCTAATCCGGATGT
>JAQSWS010000007.1 GCA_029266495.1 Rariglobus sp.
ACCACGCCCTCGGCATCGATCAGATGCCACTTGGGTTGCACGGTCTCTTTTTTGGCGAGGAACGTTTTCATGAGAAAAGAGGCGGATTGCGTAGGTTTGCGGGAAAGGTGTCAACCCCTCTTTTGGCGTTGTGAATAAAAAAGCCCGCCCCGCCAAAAGGCGAAGCGGGCGCTGAATGACTTGGACTGTCGCTCGTGTCAGCTTAGAAGCCGATCGCGAGGCCAACCGAGAAAACAACCTGGTCCTGATCAGGAGAAGCAAGGAGGTTGTCGCGATCAAGGCTGGTGTAGTTGACGGCACCGGTCAGCGTGGCGGTTTCGCTCAGCTGGTAAGGAACAGCAACGCCAGCGCCCCAATAGCAGTAATCTTCGTTGTCACCAGGGATCTGGATGTAGCCGAAGGTGGCGGAGAAGTCGAGGGACACGCCCAGCTTGGTCACCGCGATGCTGTGGCCGATCGAAGCGATGTAGGAGGAAACATCGAGGTCGAAGTCGTAGTAGTAGTAGACGCTCGGGCTGAGGAGCACGTCGGCTTTGAGGCCGGCGTAAACTTCAGTGGTGTCACCCTGGCTGCCACCATTGTAGGTGTAGCGGGTCACGCCGAGATCGGCAGAGAAGGTCTCATTGATCGACAGGTTGTAGCCAGCATAGAGGTCCGTCTCGGAGCCCGAGAAGTTGGCAGGGCCATCGCTGATGGCATCGGAGTGCCAGAGACCTGCATAGAAGTCGCCGTAGGAGGCTTCCACAGAGGGCTGGACAGAGGCATCGGCGAGGCGGAGACCGCGGAACACGTAGTCGCTAACATACGTGACATCAAGGGTAACAGCGAGGGCCGACTTGGAGGCTTCCTGGGCGGAAGCGGAAACGCCAGCGGCGAGGACCGCGAGAGCGAGGATCGTCTTTTTCATGTGTAGTTCTGTAGTTTTGTAGTTCTCTGTCAGGTTTGCCGTTAGGTCACGGCGGCTGGAATGCATAGAATTACTGCGAATACTTCAAGTCTTTACTCGAACGGCACCTAATCCCGGTATGCGATATAGATAAGCAGTGCTTTCCCTCATTGCTGCCCCCGGCCATGCGGATCGGGCCCGCGACCACACAATTTTTTGATGAAAAAATACTTATGTTTCGCAGCGATTGCCGGGGCAACGGGCGTGCTTTTGGGTGCGTTTGGGGCTCACGGCTTGGCCGACACCCTCATGACGAGAAATACCACCCACACCTGGGAAACCGCTGTGCTATATCAGCTTATTCACGCACTGGCATTATTGGGCGTTGGCCTGCACATGGGAGCGGTCCGCGAACGCGGTTCCGCTTGGTATTCACGCGCGTTCATCTTTTGGGCGCTGGGCATTCTCTTCTTTTCCGGCTCGCTCTACTGGCTGGCGATAGGCGGACCTCGCTGGCTCGGGCCGGTAACACCCTTGGGCGGACTGGCCTTGATTCTGGGCTGGGTTTTCATCGGACTTGGCGCCTTCAATCGCGGTTCATCAGCTGATAAATAGCACGCGCTGTGGATATCCCTCCCGATTTAATGATCGTGCTTGAAGCCGTGGGCCGGGTGGGCCGTCCGCGATTGGCGGGCGGTTGCGTGCGGGATTCGTTGCTAGGCCTGAAGCCCAAGGACTTCGATATCGAGGTGCAGGGAATCACCTTTGATGGGCTTCAAGCCGTCCTCGCCCCCTTTGGAGCGACCGACGTGGTAGGACGCAGCTTTGGAGTGATCAAACTGCGACTCGGATCCACCGAATACGATTTTAGCCTGCCTCGCCGCGAGTCGAAGACGGGAAACGGCCATCGCGGCTTTGCCGTCACGCCCGACCCCCTGCTAGGCGATGCCGATGCAGCCGCTCGCAGGGATTTTACGATCAACGCCATTACGTGTGACCCGTTCACGGGTGAACTCTTTGATCCACATGGAGGTCGTCGGGACCTGCAAGCACGTGTCCTCCGCCACACCAGTCCGGCGTTTGTCGAGGATCCCTTACGTGTGCTGCGGGCGTTCCAATTTGCCGCCCGCTTCGAACTTACGCTCGCTCCTGAAACCGCCGCCTTGTGCCGCAGTATCGTAGAAACTTATCACGAGCTACCGGTGGAACGCGTCTGGGGCGAGTGGGACAAATGGGCAACTCAAGCCGTCCGCCCCTCCCGCGGCCTCGCCGTCCTTGAGGAAACCGGCTGGCTCGTTCACTTTCCCGAAGTCGCCGCTTTGCGTGGCTGCCCACAAGATCCTGACTGGCACCCGGAAGGCGACGTGTTCACCCACACGCAACATTGCTGCGATGCCCTCGTGGGGTTGCCCGACTGGCGCGACGCCCCGCCCGCCCGCCGCCGCATGCTGCTTCTGGCCGTGCTCGCCCACGACTTCGGCAAACCCTCCACCACCTGCCAGTCCGAACACCAGGGACGGCTTCGGTGGCGCAGCCTCGGACACGAGTCCTCCGGAGGCCCGCTCGCGGACAGCTTCCTGCGCCGGATCGGGGCACTGCACTCTATTATAGAGGCAGTCCGCCCGTTGGTGGTGCTCCACCTCGCCCATCATCACGGCAACGGAGACTTTACCGACAGTCATATCCGCCGCCTTGCTCGCAAACTCCACCCGGCGACCATCGACGACCTGTGCGCGGTCATGACAGCCGACAGCCTTGGACGGCCTCCGCTTACCAGCCCGGAGAACCTCGCCTTGATCGAGAAACTTCACACCCGCGCCCACCAACTCTCCCTGCGCCAAGCCCCGCCCCGTCCACTTCTTCTGGGGCGCCATCTCATCGCACTCGGCGAAAAGCCCGGTCCCCGCTTTACCGAGCTGCTCGCCGCCGCCTTCGAAGCCCAGCTCGATGGTGCATTCACCGATGAAGAAACCGGCCTCATCTGGTTGAGAAATTATTTGCAGGACAATCCCCCTCCGCACTCGTGACAACTGTCCCGGTCTGCGCATGAATGTCCCTTCCTTTTAAAACCATGCCCAACCAACTCGATCAACTGAAGCAGTTCACCACCGTCGTCGCCGATACCGGCGATTTCGCAACCATCAAGGAATTCACCCCCCAGGACGCGACGACCAATCCCTCGCTCATCCTGAAGGCCGCCGGCCTTCCCGCCTATGCCCCGCTGGTTGACCAGGCGATCAAGGACTCCGGCCCCTCCGCCTCCATTGGCCACGTTATCGACCGCCTCCTGGTCCTCTTCGGCCTCGAAATCCTCAAGATCGTTCCCGGCCGCGTTTCCACCGAAGTGGACGCCCGCCTTTCGTTCGACACCGAAGGCACGCTCGCCAAAGCCCGCGAGATCATGGCCCTCTACGAGAAAGCCGGCATTCCCCGCGCCCGCATCCTGATCAAGATCGCCTCCACTTGGGAAGGCATCAAGGCCGCCGAGGTCCTCGCGAAGGAAGGCATCAACTGCAATCTCACGCTCCTCTTCTCCTTCGCCCAGGCCGTCGCCTGCGCCGAAGCCAACATCAAGCTCATCTCGCCGTTCGTCGGCCGCATCCTCGACTGGCACAAGAAAACCCACGGCAAGGAGTTCGCCGGCGCCGAGGACCCCGGCGTGATCTCGGTCACCCAGATCTACACCTACTACAAAAAATTCGGCTACAAGACCGAGGTCATGGGCGCCTCCTTCCGCAACACCGGCGAAATCGTCGAGCTCGCCGGCTGCGATCTGCTCACGATCTCCCCCGCCCTCCTCGCCGAACTCAAGGCCTCCGATGCACCCCTCGCCCGGAAGCTCGACCCCGCCAAGGCCGCTTCCGCCGACCTTAAAAAGGTCAGCTTCGACGAAAAGTCCTTCCGCTTCGCCCTCAACGAAGATGCCATGGCCACCGAGAAAACCGCCGAAGGCATCCGCCTGTTCTCCGCCGACATCGTCAAGCTCGAGCAACTCATCGCCAAAAAACGCGGCTGAGCCCCGCCCAGCCCTGCGGACGCACCTGCGGTCCGTTCTACGCAACCCGGCGTCTTCACCGACGCCGGGTTTTTTGCGCCCCTTCGGCGAACTCCCGTTGACAACCCCTCCCGGCGGGCCTGCCTTCAGGCTCCATCGCATCCGCGCTGCGTGAACCACCACCGCGCGGACGGCACTCTCCTCCCATGGACGGCATCAATTTAATCCAAGATCTCGCCATCGTCCTGCTGGCCGCGGGATTTGCCGGCGCCCTCTGCAAACGCATCGGCCTTTCGGTCATCGTCGGCTACCTCGCCGCGGGCATCCTCATCGGTCCCTATACGCCCCCGTTCTCGTTCGTCACCGACGTCGCCCGCATCCAGACGCTCTCCCAAGTCGGCCTCGTGTTCCTCATGTTTGCGATCGGCCTCGGCCTCAGCCTCACCAAGCTCGGCCGCCTGGGCCTGCCCACATTGATCGCCACCGGTCTCGGTGCGTTCTTGATGCTCAACCTCACGCATCTTCTCGGCGTGTTCGTTGGCTGGACCTCCATGCAAAGCCTTTTTGTCGCCAGCATGTTCGTGGTCTCCAGTTCCGCGGTGATCGCGAAGATCGTCAGCGAACTCAAACTCAGCCACGAAGCCTACGCCCAGCGCGCACTCGGCATCACCGTGATGGAGGACGTCGTCGCCGTCGTCATGCTCACCGTGCTCGCGAGCCAGGCCCAGGCCGGCGGCGACGGTGGTGGAGGCGCCAACGTCGGCAGCCTGCTCGCCACCTTGAGCGCCTTCGTCGTGTTGCTCGTCGGCGGCGGTCTCCTGCTCGTGCCCCGCCTTCTCCGCCGCCTGGACGGGCGTGCCGATCCCGAACTGCAGACGATCATCGTTGCCGGCGTGCTCTTCCTGCTCGCGATCTGTGCCGCCAAAGCCGGCTACTCGCTCGCCCTCGGCGCCTTCCTGCTCGGCGCCGTGGTCGCCGAAATGCCTCAAAAAACCGGCGTCGAAAAATCCTTCGCCGGGATGCGCGACCTCTTCAGCAGCGTGTTCTTCGTCGCCATCGGCATGATGATCGACATCCGCCTCCTCCTGGATGTCTGGCCGATGATTCTCGGGTTGTTCGCCTTCGTGATGATCGGCCGCCCGATCGCGATCGGCATGGCCTTGGTCGTATGCGGCACTCATCCCCGCGAAGCCCGCCGCGCGGGACTCCTGCTCACCCCGCTCGGTGAGTTCTCGTTCATTATCGCCCAGCTCGGCGTCAGCAGCGCCGTGCTCCCCGCGTCCTATTACCCGCTGGCGGTCGGCACCTCCATCCTCACCGTGCTCGCGACACCGTTCATCAATCGAAACGCCGGGCCGTTGCTCCTCGCGATCGAGCGCCTGGAGCCCCGCTGGCTCGTGCATGCGCTGGAAGCCTATCATGGCTGGATCCAGCAGGCCCAGAACGGAAGCACCTCGCCGCTCGCATGGAAACTCATCCGCAGCCGCATTCCCCAAATCTGCGTCGAGATGCTCCTCGTCACCGGCGTCTTGATTTTCTCACGCCAGATTTTCTCGATGATCGAAACCTCCCCGCTCGCCCACTGGTTTGAGGGGGCAAGGCTCGACTATGCGTTTTGGAGCATCATCGGCCTGATCACGCTCGTCCTGCTCGTCGCCCTCTGGCGCAACGTCAGCGCGATCGCCATGATCCTTGGCGAAAGTCTTGGCGGCAGCACCCGTCTTCCAGCGCCAGCCATCGAAAAAACCCTGCGCACCGTTGCCGGCCTCGCCCTCGGCTACTGGCTCTACTCCATCCTTCCCCTTGATGCACTGCCCGTCTGGGGATGGCTCGTCATCGGCACCGCCGCGCTGGTTGTGGTCGCCGTGTTTTCCAGCCGCCTCGTCTACTGGCACAGCACCTGGCAGTCCTCCGTCCAGCAGGTTCTCAGCGAAGACCCCGACGGCGCCGCCGGCGTCCGCGCCACCGCCCGCGTCGCCCTCGACCAAGGCCTCGAGAGCTGGGGCATGCACCTGGAGGAATATGTCGTGCACGATGCCGCCGACTACGCCGGTTGCGACCTCGCGCAACTCGCCATCCCCTCCCGCTTCGGCTGCTCCGTGATCGAGGTCGAACGCAACGGCTATGTCATCACCCGCACCGGGCCCGACCTCCGCATCTATCCCGGCGACAAACTCCTCCTCCTTGGCCAGCCCGAAGGCCTCGCCGCCGCCCGAACCTTCCTCAGCCGCGACAAAGAAATGGTTGATGGCTCCGCGGAGTTCAGCGGCTCCATCCTCCAGACCCATACCCTGCCCGCCGGCCCCCACTCCGGCCAAACCCTTGCGAGCCTGGGAGTCGCCCGGGAAACCGGCGTGCGTATCGTCGGCATCCACCGGGGAACCACCAAAATCATCAACCCGGGCGGCAACGAACCCCTCCAGGCTGGCGACAATCTCCTGGTGGTGGGCACACTCGACGAACTCCGCGCGTTTCGCCGCTGGCTGCGCGGCGGCGGTGAAACGACTCCGCCGTTTCCCCTCGCGCGCGCCTCGACATGATCCGCGCCTTTCAATGGGACCTCGCCCGCCAGGTCGAGCGCCTCGGCTTCCTCCTCGACCAGCTTCCCCGCTACGCCGGCTGGGGCTACGAGGAGCTTTATCTCCACCTTGAAGACGCCGTCGACTATCCGAGCCTACCCGGGGTCGCCCGCCCGGACGCCTACTCCCTGCGCGACTTCGAGAAACTCGTCACGGCCGCGGATCGCGCCGGCATCAAAGTCGTTCCCATCGTCAATCTCCTCGGCCACACCCAGTATCTGATCAACCACCCGGAGCTGCGCGACCTCAACGAACTCCGCGCCCCCGACGGCTCGCCGCTCCCGCGCGGCCAGCTCTGCCCGCTGCACCCGCGCACCTTGGAGACCGCCGGAAAACTGCTGGGTGACATGGCCCCCTTTTGCACCGCCGGCAAAGTCCACGTGGGCCTCGACGAATCCTTCCAACTCGGCAAACACCCGCTCAGCCACGCCGAGGTGAAGCGCATCGGACTCGCGTCACATTTTTCCGGATACGTCAACCGTCTCCACACCCTCGTCCAGCCGCTGGGCCTGCGCATGGGCCTGTGGGCGGACATGCTCGCACTCCTCCCCGAGGCGATCCCGCAACTCCCGCGCGGCCTGATCGCCTACGATTGGTATTATTACCCGTTCCCGCGCCACCCGCGCATGGAACTGCACAATTTTGCCGATTACGACCTCGCCCCCGCCTTCGCGAAACAGGGCATCGAGTATTGGGGCTGCCCGATGAACGGTGGCTTTCGCCACGAAGCCCTGCCCGTCTTCGGAGACCGCCTCGCCAACCTCCAGTCCTGGTGGCGTCGCTGCCGCCAGACCCGCGCCGGCGGTTTTCTCGTGACCGGCTGGGAACCGCAGCGCCTCGCCTTCGAAATGCCCCTGGTGGTCGACGCCGCCGCCGCGAGCCTGTGGATCAATCCCGAAATCGACGACCATGCCGGCATGCTCGCCAAAGGCTTCGAGCGCGTCTTCGGCAAAGCCGGCGCGCGCGAGGCCGCCCGTGCCGCGCTCGCCTGCGACGAACATGCTTTCGCCGGCTATGCCAAATGGGAGATCAATGACCGCTGGGACGGCCTCGCCGGCCCGGAAGGCCCCGCGCGCGCCGGGCGCAGCGCTCGTTTCTTCACCCGCCTCGCCCGGCAAAACCTGCCCGCCCCCTTCGCCGCCAGCGCCGCCTTCAACGCCTACCTCGCCGCCCGCGAGGCGTTCATCCGCCACGCCGCCCGCACCGTCCAAAAAATCCGCCGGCGTCACGCCACCGGCCAGGCCCGGTTTGTCGCTGATGCCGTGACCACCGCGCGAACCGCCGCCGACCTGTTTGCGGTGCAAATCAAGGCCGGTCGCGCCGCCGCCCGCACGATGTGGGCGCGCACCCGCAACCCGCGCGTGCGTTCACCCAACGAGGACATTATCGCCCGCGACACCGCCCGTCTGAAGGCCTGGCAACGATGGCTCGCCGCCGTTGCCAGACGCCCCTCCCGCTGCCTGGACACATCCCCTGTCCACGGTCGCTGGCAACTCACGTTCATCGTGCACAATCACGCGCCCGCCCTGCAAAAAATTCTCGTCGAGCAACAGTCCGCCGACGGCGTGTGGACGGCGCTCGCGGAACGCTTCACCATCGAGTTTCGCGCGAAGGCCGCGCGTCCCCATGCCAGCATCCGTCGTGAGTTCTCCGTTCCGGTCGACACGCCCGCACGTCCGCTGCGGATTGCGCTGCGCGGGATCGGTGAGATCACCGTGAGCCACGTCAGGTTGACAGAGGGCGTGATCACGCTGGCACCGCGCGACTGGCCGGTGCGCGAACACCGCACGCTCGGCACACCTGCCTCACGCTCCGGCTTTCCCGACCTGCATCTCGCGAGCAACCGGGATGCAGTGGAACTGGTGTGGAGTTAGAAACGGACCGCCGGGCCAATCCGCCTGGGGTGGCTCTGAGCGTGAGCTCAGAGAGCAAGTCGTCCGACGATCGAACTCCCTTGGCTCATGCCTCGGGCCACGAGACATCCCCTGCCTTCAGAGCTTCGCTTTTAACGCCCGCGCTGCTTCCAATGCCGCGTCCGCCGTCGCCGCGGTCACCGTGAAATGGCCCATCTTCCGACCAATGCGCGGCTCCTTCTTTCCATAGAGGTGAAGCTTTGCACGCGGCTCGGCGAGGATCGCCGGCCAGTTGGCGTCGCCAACCAGCGCGCCGTCCTGCCACTTCCACGCGTCTCCAAGGATGTTGACCATCACCACCGGCGACACGACCGACACGTCACCCAGGGGCAGGCCGCACACCGCGCGCACATGCTGCTCGAACTGAGAAGTCACGCACGCATCAAGCGTCCAATGGCCGGAGTTGTGCGGACGCGGCGCGAGCTCGTTGACGAGGATCCCGCCGCGATCCGTAAGAAACAACTCGATCGCCAGCAGACCGACGACGTTGAGCTTTTCCACGATGGCCAGCGCAAGTTTTTCCGCGTCGGCACGCACCGGATCGGCGATGCGCGCAGGCACGATGGAAAAATCAAGGATGTGCTTCGTGTGAATGTTTTCCGCGACGGGAAACACCTTCACCTCGCCATTGCTGCTGCGCGCCACGAGGACCGACAGCTCGCATTTGAAATCGATGAACTTCTCGATGACGCACCGTTGCTTCGCAAACGAGGCGACGGCCTTTGCAAGCGTGGCGTCGTCACTGACCTTGATCTGCCCCTTGCCGTCGTAGCCGAAGTCGGCGGTTTTCACGACGCACGGCAGCCCGATCTTGCGAATGGCCGCGGCGAGGTCGTCGGCCGCCTCGACCTCGGCGAAGGGCACGTGGGGGAAATCGTTTTTGCGCAGCCAGTTTTTTTCGCGCATCCGGTTCTGGCAGGTCTCGAGCACCCCCCAGTGCGGATGCAGCTGAACATATTTTTCGATTCCCCACAGCGGCTCGGCGGGGATGTTCTCGAATTCGTAGGTCACCACGTCGACGCTCTTGGCGAAGGCGGTGAGCGCTTCAAGATCGGTGTAGGGCCGGTTGGTTTCCAAGGCGGAGACCTCGCCCGCCGGGCCGCTGGCCTCGGGCTCGTAAATGTGCACCCGGTAACCGAGACGCTCCGCCGCATGGGCGAACATGCGGCCAAGCTGGCCGCCACCGAGAACACCGATCGTTTTGCCGGGGGGAATCATGCGCAAGTAGAGAGTTGAAAGATGAAAGTTGAGAGCACAATCCGCCAACGCTTGTCACTCAACTCTCAACTCTCAGCCGGTCTCACGGCAACTTCGCCGCCAGCACCTTGTGCGTCTGATCGGCACGAAAGGCGTCGAGCGCCTTCTTGACCTTCTTGTCGCCGCCGGTGGCAAGAATCGCGGCCGCGAAGAGTGCGGCATTGATCGCGCCGGCCTTGCCGATCGCAAAGGTCGCCACGGGCACACCGCCGGGCATCTGCACGATCGAATAAAGCGAGTCGACCCCTTTGAGCGTATGCGATTCCACCGGCACGCCCAGCACGGGCAGCGGCGTGAGCGCGGCCGTCATCCCGGGCAGGTGCGCCGCGCCGCCCGCGCCGGCGATGATGACCTTCAATCCCCGTGCCTCGGCGGTTTTGGCGTAATCATACATCTTGTCGGGCGTGCGGTGAGCGCTGACGACGTGGTGCTCGGCGGCGATACCCAGCGTCTTGAGCGTCTGCGCGGCGTGCTCCATCGTGCTCCAGTCCGACGTGCTTCCCATGATGATCCCGACAAGTGGCTTGGCCATAGACAAGGATCGATAAACGAAGCCGTGCCGGCTCCGCAAACTGGTTTTCACGGTGACAGCATGAACCTCCGGCCTATGTTGCGGTCTTTGACCTCCCCTTTCGCATGAAAATCCTCCGCTCTGCTCCTCTCTCCCTCCTTCTTGGCTCCGGCCTCGTGCTGGCCCTCTCCGGCTGCACCACGGTCAAACTCGACCGCAACGGCGACACCGCGGCGGTTTATCAACTCAACGAGTTCCGGATGTTGCTCAACACCACCGCACCCACCGCGTTTGCGGCCACACAGAAGGCGTTTCGCGAATACGACCTCTTCGAGACCAAGAGCAAACTCAACACCTACGACGGCGAACTCTATGCCCGCTCGCGCAAGGATGAAAAAGTCTTCGTGAGCGTCGCCGAGATCAACAGCCGCCAGACCCTGCTCCGGATCCGCTGGAGCACGACCGGCGACAAAAAGAATTCGCAAGCCCTCTACGACCTGATCGAAAAAAACCTGCGCTGAATCTTGCAGGCCCGGCCGCCGGTCGGGGCTTCAACAAAAAAACCGCGGACATCACGTCCGCGGTTTTTGTTTTCAAAGGAAGCGCTGCGAAGCTCAGTTGATGTAACCTTCTTCGCCGTGTTCGGAGGTATCGAGACCGGCGGATTCTGCTTCGGGAGTCGGACGCAGGCCGACGACGGCCTTGACGATAAAGGTGATGATCACAGTGGCCACCACGCTCCAACCGATGGTCAGCGCGCACGCCTTTAACTGGGCGACCAACAGGCCTTCCTTGAGCGGCCCCACCACGGAGTTGATCTTCTCGTCGGCGAATACACCGGTGAGGATCGCTCCGAGCGTGCCACCGACGCCATGCACGCCGAAGGTGTCGAGCGCATCGTCATAACCGAGGATCTTCTTCAGATAGGAGACCGCCAGGAACGGCACGATACCGGCGATCAGGCCGATGATGACCGCGGAGTTCATGGTCACAAAACCCGCGCCCGGCGTAATCACCACCAGACCGGCGACGATGCCGGAGCAGAAACCAAGGACGGACGGGTGACCCTTAAGCACCCACTCGGCCATGCCCCAGGCGAAACCCGCGACGGCGGCGGCGAGCGTAGTGGTGGCGAAGGCATTCGAAGCGATCGCGTCGGCGCCCAATGCGGAACCGGCGTTAAAGCCATACCAGCCCACCCACAGCATGCCGGTGCCAACAGTGCAGAGCACCAGCGAGTGCGGAGGCATCGGCTCTTTGCCGAACCCACGGCGCTTGCCGAGGATGATGCAGAGCACCAGCGCCGACCAACCCGAAGTCATGTGGACAACGGTGCCGCCCGCGAAGTCGATCGCTTTGATGCCAGCGCCCGCGTTGAGGATGCCCGACATGAAACCCGTGCCGCTCCACACCATGTGGGCGAAGGGGAAATAAACGGCGAACATCCAGAGCGTCACGAAGACAAGCACCGAGATGAACTTCATGCGCTCGGCGATCGCTCCGACGATCAGCGCCGGAGTGATGATCGCGAAGGACAACTGGAACATCGCCCACATCGCATCGCTGATCCAATAATAGCCGGCGCCCACGTTACCCGGCTCGACACCCTTCAAGAACGCAAAGGCCGCGTCGCCGATGAAGGCGTTGCCCGAACCGAAGGCCAGGCTATAACCAATGGCCCACCACAGGATCGTCACCAGTCCGGCGATGCCCATGCACTGCGCAAGAACCGAGAGGACGTTCTTTTTGCGAACCAAGCCGCCGTAAAAGAGAGCAAGGCCGGGCAGCGTCATAAAAATAACGAGCGCCGTGCTGATCATTTGCCACGCGTTATGGCCCGGGCCAGGACCGGGAACCTTCGACGCGACATCAGGGGTGCGGGCCGTGTTATTGATGTAGGCCTCCACGTCGGCGAGACGCTGCTCCACCGTCGGCTCAACCGGAGCAGCCGCGGCGGCTTCTTGGGCCCGAAGACCGGTAACACACGCCAGAACGGACACCAGGACCGCTCCGAGAACTAGGGATTTTAGACGATGCAGGGATGTTAACATGATGTTGTTTAGTTGCTTGAGACCAGACACCCCACCGTCAACAGCAGCGAGGTGCCGAAGAAGTGAAACGCGTTGAGCCCATGGAATGAACAAAATTCATGCAGCAACCCAAATGCCAGTCCATTAAGAAGCCCTGTTTTTGCGCAAAAAAACACGCCCGTGTTCATAAATTCACGCACTCGATTTTCGATAAGGAGCCGGAATTCAGTGTAACCCTGCTCCCAACTCCGCTGTCTTCGTGTTCCGATGGAAGTCTACCTCGTTTGGACCCTCACAATCGTGCTCACCTTGGTCGGCTTGGCCGGCGTGGTGCTCCCCCTCCTGCCCGGCACCACGCTGATCTTGATCGCGATGATCGTGCACAAACTGCTGCTTCCGGGAGACGTTTCCTGGGCCGTGATCGGCTGGATCGCCGGCTTCTGGTTTTTGTCGGTGCTCATCGATTTTCTCGGCGTGATCCTTGGCACACGCCTCTTTGGCGGCGGAAAATGGGGCATGGCCGGGGCCGGCGGTGGAGCGATGATCGGCATGTTTTTTTCCCTGCCGATGCTCATCCTCGGCACGGTGCTGGGAGCGGTCGCCGCAGAAAAACTGATCGCTAAAAAAACCCATCGCGCCTCCCTGCTGGCCGGCGCAGGCGCGGCGGTCGGCTTCCTCATCTCAACCGTCGGCCGCCTGCTCTGCGCCTTCGTGATGATCGCGCTCTTCCTCTGGGCCGCCTGGACCGCCGTCAACGCAACCCCGGCCGTCCCGGAATTTTTTTAACGCAAAGCCGCCAAGAGCGCAAAGCCCGGAAGGAATTCTTTGCGACCTTTGCGCCAGGCCTTCGCGTCTTTGCGTTGAAAAAATCTCCGGTCACACCGCCCGCGCGTGACAACCCGCGCCCGGCTGCAAGTAGGCGTCAAAGCGCGCCGCCACCACCCGCATAAAGGGCAATCCCGTATCCGTCACGGTGATACCGTCTGCCGTCCGCACCACGAGCCCGTCCGCCTCAAGATCGGCCAGCGACGCCAGTTCGGCGGCATAGACGGCCGCCACATCCACGCCCCACTCGCTCGAGAGCGCCTTGAACTCCAACCGGCGTTCGCACATCAGGCGCATGATCAGGATCTGCCGGCGGCGGTCCTCCTCGGTGAGCCTCCAGCCGCGCACCACCGGCAACTCACCCCGATCCAGCGCCCGGCGGTAGGCGGTCATCGTTTTGTGATTCTGGCGGTAGCCGCCCGGCGTGCTGGAGATCGAAGAAATCCCGAAACCGTAAACCGAGGCGCCCGCCCGCGTGCTGTAGCCTTGGAAGTTGCGATGCAGGCCGCCGTTTCGCGCCGCGATCGCCAGTTCGTCATTGGGCCTCGCATAGTGGTCCATGCCGATGTCCACGTAACCGGCGGCGAGCAGGCGCTCCCGCGCGAGCACTTGCATCCGCAGCTTTTCGTTGAGCTCCGGCAGCACCCCCTGTTCGTCAAAAATCCGTTGCGCCGGCTTCAGTCCCGGCACGTGCGCATAGCTGAAAACCGAGAGGCGGTCGGGCGCCAGCCCAAGCACATCATCGATCGTGCGGGCAAACGTGGAAACGGTCTGCTTCGGCAGGCCGTGGATAAGATCGACGTTGATCGAGTTGAAACCTGCGTTGCGCAGCAAGGTGAACGCCCGCTCGTTCAGCGCCGGCGGCTGCACCCGGTGAATCGCCATCTGCACCGCCGGATCGGTATCTTGAACGCCAATGGATGCGCGCCGCGCCCCCATCTCCCGCAGGGCGGCCACCTGGCCCGCCTCCAGGTGGCGTGGATCGATTTCGACGGCAATCTCCGCGTCGGCCTCGAAGGAGAACGCCGCATGCAGGATCGCCCCGAGCCGTCGCAGCTGCGTCTCGGATAAAAATGTCGGCGTGCCTCCCCCGAGGTGAAGTTGCGTGACGGCGCGGGCCGGATCGAGCCGCCGCCGCACCAGCGCAATCTCACGCTCCAGATCATCAAGGTAGGCGTCGGCCGCGGATTGCTGCCTCGTAATGAGATTGGTGCAGCCGCAGAACCAGCACCGGCTCTGGCAAAACGGAAGATGGACGTAGAGCGACAACGCGCCGGCACCGGGTCGGTTGTCCTCCGCGATCAAGCCCGCCGGATCAAACGCCGCAAGGTTGTCGGTAAAATGATTGGCCGTCGGGTAAGAGGTGTAGCGCGGCGCGGGTCCCGCGTATTTTCGCAACAGATCGAGGCCGCCTGAAATGCCCGGGACATAGCACGGAGAAGGAAGCAGCGAGGAGACCATGGTGGAAAGGATTTCCACCAATGTGCCCGAACCCGGGAAAACCCGCTCCGCAGGCGTTGGCGAGGGCTACGCGGTTCTTGCCCGCCCATTCCGCCCGACTCCATCAGCGAACAAGCTCATAAAGCAGGCAGGCGCCCTCCCCGGCCAGGGTATCGACCTTAAAATCAATGACTCCCGTATCCGAGAAATCGATCGTGAGCTCCCGCTCCCGGTTACCCGCCATGTCCAGAGCCCAGATCCTCGCTCCGGCGGTGCGTCCCGCCAGCCTCAACGAGACATCCGCCAATCCGCCGCGCACCCGATGCGGCGCCGAACCCCACGCTTCCACCACCGTGTCCGTGAACTTCGTGCCGTGATGGAGCGCATCGGTCAGGTGCATGACCAAAATTCTTGAGGAGTCCCTTAGCTCACGTCCGTCCACCGAGCCGGCAAACACCACCGCCGGCCCACCCTGATTTGCGACCGTGGTCACGCCACCCGCCTGGCGGCCCTGCCCCGCAAAGGCGAACACCTCGCTGCGGCCGGTGACGACCTTGAACGTGCGGGCAGTTTCGCCCAGCTCCAGTTCGCCGGTGGTGCTGCGAATCACGCTTCCATTGAAATCGAAATTTCCCTCGCCCAGACCGCCCGCCTGGCGCAACGCGGCGAATACCTGTTCGTCGTTGTCGGCGGAGACCAGACGGCAATTCTCCGGCTCGTTGGCGAGCGCGAGATTATCCTTCAGCCGCAGACACACCGCAGCGCCCGCGGGCAACGTCAGGCGCCCGCTCTTCTCCACGACGTTCCCAATCCGCCCGAGAAAGCCCAGCTTCCAGAGCTGCCCCGGATAGGTGTTCACCGGAATTTCCTGTTTCAGGTGTGTCGACGAAATCGCGATCGGCACTGCCAGCGAGGACGCCTTCACATCACCGCGCAGAAAAAGCAGCATGCCGATCCGGTCCGACAAAAAATTAATCGGGTCCGCCGCAATCGCGAAATAACTCGGGGCGATCTCACCGTCCAACGGGCTCGACGCGTAGTCGAAACGATACAGCCCGTCCCAGTCCTGCAACGCCGCGTAGGCCGCCGTAAGCGGACCGCTCTCCGCACGAAATTGATTGGGATAAACCCAGTTGAATTCGCTGATCGTATAAGGCTTCCCAAACGTCCGCCCCGGGAAAATGCCGGAGAAAATCGCCGGCAGATCCGCCAGCGCACTCTGGTTGTGCAACTTCGATGGCAGCGGAAAATGCGCCGGGTGGTCGCAGTAAAAATGATCGTCCACGAAATCACCGCTCTCTCGAAACGCCGGTCGTAGACACGGCGAATGTCCGGGTTCGCATTCGCGTAGCAGTGAAAAATCGCGTCTTCGTTGACGCAGCTCAACGTGACCAGCGCCGGGTCATCCTTCCAGGCGAGTCCCGTGTAAGGGTTGATGTGCCGCAGAAAATTACCCGCGAAATCCTCCCAGTTTTGGCGGGCCTCATCGACGAGGTGGATGAGGAACTTGAACTCCTCCCAATGTTGCACGGGCCGGCCCAAGGCCGGGAACACCTCCCGTGTTTTGCGCGACACGTAGAGATCGGTGGTCAGGTAAATGCCGCGCTCCTTCAGGCAGAAAAACAGATGGTCAAGCTTGTCCATCTCGACGGGATCGAGCTGCGTCGCCCGCTCGTCCATTGCCTGCGTCAGCTGCGTGTCATGATGATGAAAACGCACCGAGTTGTAACCGCACGCCGCGAGGCGATCGGCCAGCCGGCGGGCGGTGGGCTTGTCGGGAAAGTTGGCCTGCCTGCAAAGGTTGATCCCGTAAAAGCGCACCGGTTTGTCCGGGCGTTGTTCGAAAACGAATTTCCCGTCGCGGACGATCAGTCGCCCGTATTTTCCCGCCGGGCCATCGAGCAGCGAAGAGAAGTCGAGCGCCGACCCCGGCGCGATATCCTGCGGCCAGTCGAGTTGTTTCCACTGGTCGGTTGCGGGGCGGATGTCAGGGATGGCGGATGGAGGCATGAGGAGTGAAGTCCGGCGATGTCAGGTTTCTCATAAAAAGAAAACGCCGCCTGCAATGCGGGCGGCGTCGTTTTCACGAGAAGAGTAACCGTCGATTCAGCCCGGCTCCCCTCAACGTGAGCGGCGGCGGTAAACCACCATGCCGGCCAGCGCCAGCGATCCGAGGATCGCCGCATAAGTGGAAGGCTCGGGAATTGCGGAGACCGATAACATGCCCGCAGAGTCCGTGGTGGTGAAGGTGTAGGTCAGGCCTCCAATTGTGGAAGTGTAACCGTTGCCCGCATCAAGAGTGGTGCCGGCGACCGAGATCGAAGTGAAACTACCGGTGTGAGTTGTCGAGGTAAGCAGGTTATAGGTTTCACCGCCGCTGAACGTGAAACCATTCAACAGGCTTAGTGTAAGGGTTCCGCCGTAGTTGAGTGCACCGCCGACCGCGGCGATGTCGTAACTCGATGCACTCGCGATTTCGAGCAGCGTCGTGCCGGCCAGAGTGAGGTTGCTGTTAAATGTCAGCGTGCCCACTCCGTTGACACCGGTTGCCAAGGTGCCGCCCGCCTGGATCGTGGTGGCGCCCGCGATCGCGCCCGTGCCGCCCAGCGTGCCGCCGGAAACAGTCACCGCCCCGGTGCCAAGACCGGAGCCGTTGTAGGCGGCGAAGGCCTCTCCGTCTGATGCGGTATTTCCAGTGGTCGAATAAGCGCTGACGGTAATCGTCGAGCCGTTAATCGAGGTGATATAAGAACCGGCCGCAATGTTGGTTCCGCTGATGCGCTGGCCCACCACCAAGTTCGCGGTGGAAACCCCCGTCATGGTAAAATTGCCACCGGCACTACCCGTGATGACGCCAGAAGTAAGTCCCGTTTGCGCGGCGGCAGTCGTGACGCCACCGTTCACGAACAGCGTGCCACCGCTAACGGTGGTTCCACCCGCATAGCTGTGACTACCGGTAAGCGTAAGTGCTCCAGCGCCTGACTTGACCAACGCCAGGCTCCCGGCAGATTCGATCAAGAGACCGTTGTAGGTGGAGTTGCTGGTGTTATTCACCGTAAGCGTGCTGGCGGTGACGGAATTATTGGCGATCACGCCCTGACCGCCCAACCCCGTCGTTCCGGCAAGGGCTGCGACGGTGAAGCTACGGCCATTCAGATTAACGCGCCCGCCTGCCGTGCCGGCTGAAGCGCCTGCGTTTACCGCGAGAGTCGATCCGGAATTAAGGCTGCCGGCGGCGCCCATTGTCACGGTGCCGGCATTAACATTTGTCGTTCCAGTGTAGGTATTGGCTCCGCCGAGAGTCAGAGCATAGTTCCCCGTCTTGGTAATACCAAAGCTATTGCCCCCATCGCTGATCACGCCATTCACGGTTAAACTTGAAGCAGCGGCGGTAACACTCACGTCTCGGTTGCCGGTCAAAAGTGCCGTGCCATTCATGGTGATGCTGCCTGAATTACCGATCGAGTTATTGTGACTCACGGTGGCACCCCAAACCATGTTATTGGCGATGGTCGCCGTCGCGCTACCCGAAAGCGCGCCGCCGTTAATGGTCAGAATCCCTGTGCCAAACGCCGCATTATTTGATATCCGGACATTGCCTGCACCGAGAGTAAACCCTCCGGAGAACGTATTTGCACCACCCAGGTTCCATGAACCGCCGCCGGTCTTTGACACCGCAATTTTCCCGCCTCCACTACCGTCGCCGATCACACCGGTAATGCTGTTGCCAGCGGATGTGTTGGCGCCACCGAGAGTCAGGGTTGTGGTATTTCCTAGTGTGGAAACGCCCGTGATACCCCCACTTCCAATAGCCAGATTAGTGCTACCACTCGTCGCCGTGGCGTTGATGGTGTAAGAGCCACCATCCCCTTGAATGACGAGTTGGGAGTCAATCCGGTCAGTGTGGTTGCTCCCAGCACCCGAATTTTGAATAGTTCCGCCGCTCGTCAGCCAAAGCGATCCGCCCGTGAGCGTATAGCCGGATGTGCTTGTGCCGGTAAAAGTGATGCCAGCAACATTTCGGGTGGCATCGACCGTGATGGTGCGAAGCGTGGACGTGGAACCAAATGTCGCGGTATCAGCGCTGCTAGTTGTTCCCACGCCACCAGGAGCGGAGCCACTGGTCCAGTTGCTGTCGGTGACCCAGTCTCCACCACCCGCAAAACTCCATGAAGTGCTGGCCGCAAAGGCGGAGTGAGCGGCGAGAACAAACGACGACGTGACAAGCGCAGTGCGCATGAAGCGGCGCGCGGCGGTGGACAAAACAGGCTTGGGGATGGGGTGCATGGGGATGTTCTTAGTTGGAGCGAACACGTTATGAATCGGACGCAGCTGGAAAACAGGGGCAGGGAGGAACAACGGGGGGATTCCTACTACGACTTAAAGGAGCTCTTCTTTAGCAAAACAAGGCGCTCCATGCTAAACAGTGAAGCAGATCGAATCCCCGCCACTTCCAGCCTCCACCCTAGCGGACCGCACCCACAATGCGGATCGCCGAAGCCATCGTCCCAATCACCAAAACGCGCCCACCCCAAGTCGGTGCGCATCTCCCTGACCCATAGCCGGATGAGGCGTCCGGCCAGACGTTCCGTCAACGACGGCGGCGATAAACAACCCCCGCCAGAACAAGTCCGCCCAAGATCGCCGCGTAGGTCGAAGGCTCGGGAATAGCCGTCACCGTAAAGGTCAGGCTGTTGCCGGCGAAAGCGAAGGTGCCGTCGACGCCGGTCGCGCTGAACACACTCGCATCACCAAAGGTCGTCGAGCCGAAGGTGACCAGGGTGTAGGTGATCGACTGCGCACCCACGTCATTGAAGTTGAATACAAAGGTGCTGCCGGTGCCCTGGGTGAACGCCCCCGTGATCGCGAGCTTGTCGGACGATGCCGCATCCAGACCGAGATCGAAGTTGAAGCCGCCCGTCGTGCCGTTCGAATTCCACGTCAGGCTCGACGCCGTCAACGTTCCCGCGCCGCCGTCGCCCGGCGAAACGAAACCGCCCGCGTTCACGGTCACGCCCGCAAGCGTCTTCGTGCCCCCGACGGTGCCGGTGCTGTTGACGGTGACGGCCTTGGTGAGGGCGGTCGTCGCATTATAGATGAAGCTGCCGCCGTTGACCGTGACCCCGGAGGAGGAGTTGACCGCGCCGGTCGCGCCGATTTCCAGCGTGCCGGCGTTCACCGTGGTCGCACCGGTGTAGCTGGTATTACCAGCCATCGTAAGGCGCGCCGTGCTCAAGGCGCCCAGCGTAAAGGTTCCGCCCGAGCCGGGTGCATTGATGATTTCGCCCGCATACGTGCCGTTGACGGTTTGATTGATGGTCAACGCCCGGTTGTTCAAATCGATGATCGTCCGGTTTGTGCCGCTCGGAGCAGCGGCCACCGTGCCGCTCAACGAACCCTTGGTGACCGCGGCGCCGTTCAAGGTGAGTCTCACGTGATTCCCGGCCAGCGTCGTGTTGGTGTTGTGGAGCTCAAGCGCACCCGTGGACGCACCGAGGACCGCGCTGCCGCCCATGAAGATGGAACCCTGATTGATGATCGTCGCCCCGGTGTAGGTGCTGGCGCCACGCAGCACCAGATTGCCCGCGCCCGTCTTGGTGATGCCAAAACTTCCAGTGATGCTGCTGTTGATGGATTGCGACGCCGCGGCATCGCCGGAGGTGGCGGTCGCGGTGTTGTTGGTCGTGAAGACCGTGTTCGCCTGCAACGAAAGGCTGAACGTGCTCCCACTCGAGGCACCCAGGTGACTGGCCGACGTGCCGGTAAACGTCACCCCGCCTGCGCCCAGTTGCAACGTGCCCGAGGTTCCCCCGACCGTGATCGGACCCTCCTGGAAGGTGATGCGGTTGGCCGCAGCCGTTCCGCTCAACGTGACGGTCCCGCTCGTGTAGGTGGTGCCCGCCGAGAAAAACAGATTGTCGTCGAGTGTCGTCACGGCGGACGCACTGCCTGCGGCAGCGCCGGTGGCATCCGTGTTCCAGAACGCATTCGTGCCATTCCAGGCACCTGTGACGGCGGTCCCGTTGCTGGTCGCACCGTCTGCATCCCAATAGAGATCCGCGGCAAACAACGAAGGGGCGGAAAGCGTGGCGAACAACAGGGAGGCCGGAAGCAGTGCGACACGGCGGCCCATGGCGGAGGAGGACAAACGTCGGGGTGATGGGTGCATTGCCGCGATTAAGCGGCCCGAGGTCCCGCCCTCAAGCGGCTCGAAATGTAACCGTTGCATGAACCATCACACGACGCCTCTCGTGTCCCGTCATCGAAGTTCGTTGAGAACTACCCCGGAAGGATGGCCGCAAAAAATCGCAAAAGTCCAAAAGCGCATGAACCGTGAGAGGCGCCTATAGGCGCGCTGGAGAGCAACGGTGGCAGGATCGGCAATTTTTGCGTCTTTTTGTGGCCCACATTCCGACCCAATCAGGAAGAGAACTTCAATGACAGGACTCTACAGCCGGCAGATCAGCAACTCGCGCTCGTAGACCATTTCCTTCGGCAGGTGCGAATGCAGGTCGATGAAGAGTTCCTCGTGGCCGATCACCTCGGCACGCCATGCGGCGCGATCCACCACCTGCAAAGCCGTGAACTGCTCGCGCGTGAAATCGCTGCCCGTCCAGTCGACTTCATCGAAACGTGGCTGCCAGCCGATCGGCGTCTCCTTCGCCAGCGCGCGGCCGCGGGCGCGGTCCACGATCCACTTGAGAATGCGCATGTTTTCACTGAAGCCCGGCCAGAGGAACTTGCCGTCGGCATCCTTGCGGAACCAGTTCACGCAAAAAATACGCGGCGATTCACTGAGCGTCTTCTGCATTGAAATCCAATGACGGAAATAATCGCCCATGTGATAACCGCAGAACGGCAGCATCGCGAACGGATCGCGACGCACCTTGCCGATCGTGCCGGCCGCCGCCGCCGTCATCTCCGAGCCCATCGTCGCACCCACGTAAACCCCCGCACTCCAGTTGAACGCCTGATAGACCAGCGGCACGGTCGTCGCGCGTCGTCCGCCAAAAATAATCGCGCTGATGGGCACGCCTTCGGGCGCCTCCCATGCAGGATCGATCGTCGGGCATTGCGAAGCCGGCGCGGTGAAACGCGCGTTCGGATGCGCCGCCTTGGCGCCGGTTTCCTTCGCGATCGCGGGCGTCCACGTTTTGCCCTGCCAGTCGGTGAGTTTGGCGGGCGGGGTGTCTGTCATGCCTTCCCACCACACGCCGCCCTCCGGCGTGAGCGCGACGTTGGTGAAAATCGTGTTCTTCGAAAGCGAAGCCATCGCGTTCGGGTTCGTTTTGACCGAGGTGCCCGGGGCCACGCCGAAGAAACCCGCCTCGGGATTGATCGCGTGCAGGCGGCCCTTGGCATCGGGTTTGATCCACGCGATGTCATCGCCCACGGTCCAGACTTTCCACCCCTTCTCCTTGAGTGCCGCGGGCGGGATGAGCATCGCGAAGTTCGTTTTTCCGCAGGCACTCGGGAACGCGGCCGCAACGTAGGTTTTTTCGCCTTTCGGATCCTCGACGCCGAGGATGAGCATGTGCTCGGCCATCCAGCCCTCGTCACGCGCCATGTTGGAGGCGATGCGGAGCGCGAAACATTTTTTGCCCAGCAACGCGTTGCCGCCGTAGCCGGAGCCAAAGGACCAGATCTCGCGCGTCTCGGGAAAATGGACGATGTATTTCTCGGCATTGCAGGGCCACGGCACATCGGCCTGACCCTCCGCCAGCGGCGCGCCGACCGAGTGCATGCAGGGCACGACACGTTTTTCGTTTTTATCGATCTCCTTTAAAACCGGCAGGCCGATGCGCGCCATGATGCGCATGTTGACCACGACGTAAGGCGAGTCGGTCAGCTGCACGCCGAGCTGCGAAAGCGGCGAACCCACCGGCCCCATGCTGAAGGGCAGCACATACATCGTGCGACCCGCCATGCAGCCCTTGAACAGCGACTTCAGCTTTTTGCGCATCTGAAACGGATCCACCCAGTTGTTGGTCGGCCCGGCGTTGTTCTTGGACAGTGAACAAATAAAGGTGCGGTCCTCGACACGGGCGACATCGGTCGCGTCGGAGCGCGCGTAGTAACAGCCGGGCCAGAGCTTTTCGTTGAGCTTGGTGAACGTGCCGGCCTCGACCATCTGCGCGCACAGCGCATCGTATTCCTCCTGCGAGCCGTCCACCCAGTGAATCGCCGCGGGCTTGGTGAGTTCCGCCATCTTGGCGACCCACTTGAGCAGGTTGGGATTTTTGCTGAGAGGCTTCGATGGATTGCGCGCTTTCATGATGGAGGGACGCTGCTTGCAACTTATACGCCAGTAAACCGCAAATCGCCTCCCGCCGCCCCGGCTATTAGCTCCCCCGCGCGCAGTATTCGACCGGCTTCAATCCCCCGCAGGCTCGATGTGCACGGACACGTCGGTGATGTGCAGCGGCGAATGCATCAACGCATCCTGCACCGCGTGGGCGATCTCGTGGCCTTCGCGCACCGTGAGCAGCGGATTCACCACCACGTGAATGTCCACCAGATGGCTCAGCCCGCTCTTGCGCACGCGACACTTGTCGAGGGCGCACACGCCGCCGACCGCCACCGCGATCGCGCGCACCTCGTTCTCGAACGCAAGCGGCACCGCCGTGTCCATGACATCGCGCAACGCACGGTTGAAAATCACCACGCCGTTGAAAACGATGACCGCGCAGGCCACCAACGCCGCCCAGTCGTCGGCCGCCTCGTAGCCTTCGCCGCAGGTCACCGCGATCGCGATGCCCACAAAAGCCGCCGCCGAGGTCAACGCATCCGAATAATGGTGCCACGCCTCCGCGCCGAGCCCGGTGCTGCCCTCGGCCTCGCCGGCATGCGCCACGCGGCGCGAGAACCACCACTTCACCGCCACGACGCCGGCGAGCAGCGGCAGCGTCGCCCAGTGCGGCGTGCGATGCGGCGTGAGAATCTCCCGCACCGCGTGAACCCCGATCCACACCGCCGCGGCAAAAACCACCAGGCCCACCGCCATCGCCGCAAGCGGCTCGGCCTTGCCATGGCCATAGGGGTGCTCCTTGTCCGGCGGACGCGCCGCCACACGAAACCCCGCCCACACCAGCGCCGAAGAAAACACATCCAGCAACGACTCGATCCCGTCGGCGATGAGCGCATACGTGCCGCCCAGAAAACCGCCGGCGAACTTTACGATCGCGAGCACGAAATTGAGCATGATGCCGCGCAACACCAGAGCCGCGCTGGTTTCGGCGCGACGCTGGACGCTGGCATGGACTGTCGCTTCGGAGCGTTTCACTCGGTGTGGGGCGGATGTCAGCAACGCCACCCGCTGAAGCAAGTTGTTTAGCCACGCCTAAAAAACCTAGGGCCGCATGGACCATTGCCCTGCGCTTGAATAGCGAAGGCCGACGACTCCGGCGACTCGCAAGCAAGCAGATCATGCGGTCCGTAAAACCGCCCCGCACCGCCATTGACCGCGCCCGGACACTGTCGCATCCTCCGCCATCCAGCCCGTTTATGGCGTCCACGAATATTTCCATCGGCACCGATCCCGTTAAACAATTTTCCGTGTTCGCGGAAAACCGCGTCGGTCGCCTCTACGACCTCACCGCGCTTCTGAAGGACAACAATGTCCATGTCATGGCGCTCACGGTCCTCGACACGACCGACAGCTCGATCCTGCGGTTGATTGTCGACGATCCCGACAAGGCCCGGGAGCTGATGATCAACAACGATTTTCCTTACACCGAAGTCGACGTGCTCGCGGTGGAAATCAACGACGAGGCCGACCTGAAGGACGTGCTCGCCGCCCTGCTCGAGGCGGAGATCAACATCCACTACATCTACAGTTTCATCAAACGCCCCGAGGGCAGATCGGCCCTCGCCATGAATATCGAGGACACCGACGTCGCCGCGCAGTCACTGAACAACCGCGGCTTCAAGGTGCTCACCCAGCGCGATATTTCGCGCTGAGAATTAAAGTAGACGCGGCATCTTGCCGCGTTGAAACGGCATGCGGAGAACGCGACGGGACGCCGCGTCTACTTTTAGGACATCACTCCGGCTTCGCCGCTTTCTTCGCCTTCGGTTTCGCCGCGCCGCCCGCCGCTTTTTTCGCGCCGGCCTTTGAGGTCTTCGCGTTCAGCCACACGGAACCGTCCTTCGGGTTTTTATTGAGCCAGAAGATCTCGTCGGCGTTTTCCACGAACGACGGCTTGTCCTCCTCGGTGGCGGGCAACGCCAGGCCAAGGTTCGTGAGGGTCGTCAGAAACACCTGCAAATCCTGGTCGAGCGTGCGCGCAAGATAACCGACTTCGGCCGACACTCCGCTGCCGCGTTTGTTGGGCTTGAGCAGCAGTCGCACTCCCGTGAGGACGGAGGCGGAGGGAGCGTCGGAGAGGGACACCGCAGCCTTCTGCACCGGTTCCGCCACCGGCTCAGCCTCGGGCAACTCGGGCGCAGCCGTCGCAGCCACGACGGGCGCGGGTTCGGTGGGTGCAGCCTCCACGGCAGCCGGCGCGGGCAACTCAGGCGCCCGTTCCTCCGAGCCTCCGTCCTCCGCCACTCCGGCTTCCATCTTCTGCGGCTCGCCGCCGCCTGCACGCACTTCGTCGCCGTTGATCCAAATCGCTCCGCGGCTGTCCTTGTTCAACCAATATACAAACGCGCCGATCTGCGTCTTCACCGGCTTGTCACTTGCGGCTTCCGGCACGGCAAGGCCCACCGCAACGAACATCTCCACGAGATCCGCCTCCGTCTGTTTAAAGGCCCGGGCGAGATACGTGATGCTCCCCGAGTAGCCGGGTCCCCGTCGATTGCGACGCATCTGCGCACGCACCGCGGTCAGAAAGTCCTCGGCTTCGGGAGGCAGATCTTCAGCCGCAACCGCCACGGGAATAGAGGCGGACTCGCTCGACTCCTCGTCCGCGGTTGCAGGGGCGGCTCCGGCGGCGGCGACCTTCGCGGCGGCCGCGGCCTGGGCTGCCTCGCGGGCCGCGACGGCGGCAGCTTGCGCCGCCGCACGACGCGCCTCGTTTTCCGCACGACGGGCCGCGTGCTCGGCTTCGCGCGCCAGGCGCTCCGCCTCGCGCTTTGCCTTCTCGGCCTGCTCAGCCGCGACTTCCTCGGCAAGAACCGCGGCAGCCGGGTCGGCCGGATCGAGCTTCTTCGCCTGCACAACGCGGAACACCGGCCGCGGTTTCTCGCGGGTGTTCAGGAAAAGTTCGTGCCGGTTGTTGAGATTCAGCCAGTAGAGCTCACCCTCGAATTCCAGGTGCACCGGAGGGTCGTCCTCACGCTCGGGAACGACAAAACCGCACTCCTTGAGCGCGCCGATAAGATCGCCCTCGGTCTGCTCCCAGCGCTTCGCCAGAAACGTGATGCCGACCGACTGGCCGGGACCGCGCTGGTTCTTGCGGAGATGCGGCTTGATCGCCTCAAAAAACGTCGGCAGGTCGTCATCGAGGTTGTCCCAATTATCCCAGTCATCGCCTTCCTCGGCCGCGTCGGGATCGCTGTCGCGTTCCGTGTCGCGCAGCTTGCGAAACCCGTCCTCGGGCGCGGCGGTTTCGGAAATAAGTGTGGCGGGTTTCTCGACCGGGGCCTCGGCTGCGACGGAAGACGACGTGCTGCCTTGGAATTTCGCGGCAAATTCCGCGCGAATCTTGTCGGCCTCGACCTTCGCGGCGGCCGCAGCGGCGGTTTCAAGCGTCCAGTCGCGCAACGTGGTGCGGCGGGCGACACCGGTGAAAGCGAGCGGGTTGTTCGGAAGCGTGTGATAGCTGATGATCTCCCACTCGTCCTTGCCGAGCTGGTTGAGATACGACTCCAAAAGGGCGGGCGTCGCGAAACCATGCGGACCGCTCGTGATATGCTTGTATTCCCAAAGAGACATAAAAAGTGATGTTGCAGGGGTAGCGCGGCTAACGCATCCCAAATGGCTTCCCCCTTGCGAGCCTATAATCGGGCCCGCCGTTCCCTTTGCCTATGAAACCCATCCGTCTGCTTCCCTTCGCGGCTTTCCTCGGCCTGGCGGTCTCCGCCGGCTTTGCCCAGGACGCCGCGCCCGCCCCATTCGCGATCCCGGCCGTGCCGGCGAACGCCCAGGCCCGCGTCGCCGCCGTGCAAGTGCGCGTCGCTCCCGACCGCGCCGGCTGGACCTACCAGGCAGGCGAACCGGTCAAATTCCTCGTCAACGTCACCGCCGACAACCAGCCCCTCGCCGGTGCCACCCTCCGCTACAAGGTCGGCCCCGAAATGCTCCCCGCCGACGAAAAAACCGCATCCCTTCCCGAGGGCGGCCTCGTGATTGATGGCGGAACCTTGAAAGAGCCTGGCTTCATCCGCTGCAGCGTGACCGTTGACGTGGCGGGCAAGACCTACCGCGGGCTGGCCACCGCAGGCCTGTCCCCCGAAAAAATCCAGCCCACCCAGACCGATCCCGCCGATTTCGATGCGTTCTGGGAGGCCGGCAAAGCCGAGCTGGCGAAGATTCCCCTCGAAGCCCGTCAGACCCTGATGCCCGACGCCTGCACCGATACCGTCAACGTTTATCACGTCAGCTTTCGCAACGTCGGCGGTGGCTGGAACAAACTCTATGCCCGCGTCTACGGCATCCTTTGCGTGCCCAAGGCCCCCGGCAAATACCCCGCCGTCCTCGGCGTCCCCGGCGCCGGCGTGCGTCCCTACGGTGGCATGAAGGAGCTCGCCGCCCGCGGCGCGATCACGCTCCAGATCGGTATTCACGGCATTCCCGTCAACCTCCCGCAGGAAACCTACGACCAGCTCGGCGCCGGCGCCCTCAACGGTTACAACAGTTTCAACCTCGATAACCGCGACGCCTACTACTACCGCCGCGTCTACCTCGGCTGCGTCCGCGCCAACGACTTCCTTGTATCCCTTCCTGAATACGACGGGAAAAACCTCGTCGTCACCGGCGGCAGCCAGGGCGGGCAGCTCTCCATCGTCACCGCCGCGCTCGACCCCCGCGTAAAAGGTCTCGCCGCGTTCTACCCCGCCTATTGCGACGTCACCGGCTATCTCCATGGCCGCGCCGGCGGCTGGCCCCACATGATGCGCGCCAACGAAAAAACGGGGGAAGCCTCCCGCCACGCCACCGCCGAGAAAATCGCCGTCACCGGCTACTACGACGCCGTCAACTTCGCCCGCCGCCTGAAGGTTCCCGTGCACTTCGCCTGGGGTTACAACGACGAAACCTGCCCGCCCACGTCGCTCTATGCCGTCTACAACGTGATCACCTCGCCCAAGCGCCTCGTTCTCGCCCTCGAGACCGGCCACAGCACCCTCCCCGAGGAGAACGAAGCATCCAATGCCTGGATCGCCGAAACGCTCGGCCTGAAATAAACGGCTCCGCGCACCACGTAACAAAAAGGCCGGACCTTTTCGGGTCCGGCCTTTTGTTGAGCGTTCAATCCACTGCACGGTCAGTTGGCGGATGTCCTCCATGCATGCAGGCCGTCGAGCGTCCGGATCACGCCTTCCAGCACATCGTGCCGCGCCATCCGTTCCGCGGGTGTCTTCGGGGCTTCACGACCGAACATGCGGCTCATGTAGTCGTTTCCGGGCGCCTTGCTTTTCTTCGCCTTGTCTCCGAGCGGGAACAGTTTTTCAGGCACAACCAGCCCGGTATCGACCGAGGCCGCGTAAGCCCGCCACAGGCTGGGAAGATCCCGCACCTTCTGATCTCCTGCGCCGCCGTGCTTCCCGGCGGGATCAAGCGCCAGCAGGCGGAACGCCACCCGGTCCTGCTCCGCGCGCGGACGCAACGTGTTCGGAAGGACATCGGCCAGCTTCTTCCACGCGTTCAAATAGTCCGGATCCGCGGCTACCGCCCGGGTGAAATACGCCGCCGATTCCTCCCAGCGTTCCTGCTCCATGCGCAGATAACCGAGCAGATAATGCACCTGCGGCTTCGCATCCGGCTTGGCGGCCATCTCCATGAACACACGCTCGGCGATCGCCTGCGCATCCTCGCCCGCAAACGCCTGCTCACAGCCGAAACAGTGGCTTTCCACACGGCCGAAACTGTCGGGCATCAGCTCGAATGCGCGCTTGTAGTGCTCCGCCGCCTCGATGAGGCGGTTTTCCTCGGCCAGCTGGCGCGCCAACCGTGACTGGATGCAATACGCGTCGGCAAACGACTCCAGGGCCAGTTCGTATTCCTTGATCGCCCGGTCGATGAGTCCGGCCGCCGCGATATCATCGGCGTCCTCCGAACGACGGATGGCCGCAAGCACCCCGGCGAGAAATTCCGCCTGCTTCGCGTCGCCCTTCGCCAGCGCCACGTCGCGAAACACTGCATATGCGCGCATACGATCGCCCTTCGGCTGCTCGCCGTCAGACGGGTCGATCGCGATCGCCCGCTTCACCGTCGTCTCCGCGTCGGCCAGCTTGCCTCCGGCCAGTTGCACCGAAGCCAGCCAGATGAGCGGACGCTCTTCATATGGATCAGCCGCCGCGAGTTTCTCCAGGAACGGAACCGCCTTGGCTCCCTTCAACCGGATGTAGAGCGCGTAGGCCGGATCGTAACCGGAACTCTCGATCAGGACTCCCTCAGCAATCGCCACGGCCTCGTCGCCACGGCCCATTGCAAACAACGTCTCCGCGACCACCAGCGGCAGCGGACGCCAGACACCGGCATCGCAATTTCTTAAAAACTGCGCCACGTCCGTCCGCCCCCAGTTCGGCGACTCGGCGAGCAATGCGATCACCTCGGCATGACGGCCCTGGCGCGCCATCACATCGGCCAGTTGCTGCGTCACCGACTGCAAGTCCACGCGAATCTCGTCCTGCGAAGCGTCCTCTTCGGCAGGCATATTCATCACTCCGCCGGCACGGGACTTCGGCTTCACCGCCAGCCGCGCACGGAGGATCTCCTCGACCACCGCAAAATTGCCCGCCTCCAGCTGCCCGGCCGCATACGTGTCGAATACATCGCCGCCCCCCACCCAGACCGGGCCCGACGCGTCTTTGAAGTCCGTGGTCAATTTTTCGCTCCAGTTTTTCGCAAGCTGCGGACGCGAGACCGCCTCCGCCAGCTTGAGCAGACGGCCGGCGGATTCCTGCCATTCGGCCAGCCAGATCTTTTCCACAACCGTCGGGCGCGCTTCCAGGCAGGGCTCGAGCAACGCCAAGCCCTCGTCGATTTTTTCCTCGCCGATCAAGGCCCACCCATGACGCGCCTGCCAGACCCTGGCCTCCTGCGAATCCTTCGGCGCGGCCGCCGCCTGCTTCGCCGCGAAGGCCGTGAGATCCGCTCCCCGACCCGCCAGCCCGGCCAGGTTCGTCAACCCGCGCCATCCTCCGGTGCCCTGGTCGCGTGAAGCGATCCGGATCACAAGATCCCACGCCGCACCCGCGGCCGCCTGGGTCATGCGTGCATGATATGGCAGACCCGAGTCGTTGGGACCGTCTCCCAGTAACTCCGCCGCCTCGTCGATTCGTCCCGTGATCGCCAGTGCATACGCCAGCGCGCCCAGCGCGCGCTTTTGTTCCCAATCGTTTTCGCCGGGTTTTTTCGCCGTGAGTTCCGGGAACTGCTTTTTCAAAACGTCAAAAAGCGCAACCAACTCGCCGGCCGACTCCGCGTCCACCGACGAACTCCGCCAGCCGATCAGCGACCAAGGCACGCGTTTCGGTGAAAGTCGGCCCTCGACAATCATGCGGCGCGCCAGCCCGCCCGTCCGATTGCCGGGCTCAAGCTGCACGTCAACCGGCAACGCATAAACCTCCCGCAATAGTTTTTCCGCTTCCGCCTCGCCCGCCCACGTGACCAGGTCAGGCACATTGATGCTACGATGATCATCTCGGCCTTCGGCGTTGAACTCGACCGCCAGATCGGGGTCCTGCATCGCCGTTTGCCACGCACGGTCCTCGCCGTTGAACCCATAGAAATAGCCCAGCGCGCCCCCGGCTTTGCGGACCGCCAGCTCGCGCTCCTTCTCGGGCAGCATCGTGTTCTGCTGCGCCGCCTGATACGCCGCGTTGAGCCGGGTCAACTCCTGCCCGAGCTTGATCAGCTCCGCCAGCTTCTCCTCCCCGCCATAGCGCGCCGCGATCTGCGCACGATCCGGTGGACGATACGCATCCATCTCCTCGCGAAACGCCTGCACTCGCTCCGCCGGCGAGTCCGCCAGCCACTGGCCCAGTGCTTTCTCCAATTGCTGCAACTGCTCGGACGCACCCCGCGCCTGCCAGTTCGAATCGTCACCTGCTTTCATCGCGCGCAGTTTCTTCGCGGTTGCCCCGAGTTCCTTGCGCTCCTTGCGCAACGCCTCGGCGGCGTCCGGTGCCGTCGCGTTCAAGACCAACGCCTCGATGAGCGCCAGCTTGCGCATCAGGTGCTCCACCGGATTTTCCTCCAACGCCGGCGTAGTCCCCACCCACGCGACCGCCTGCGCGCGCGCCGCCGGCCACTCCACAGGTTCGCTCCCCACCGCAAAAATTGATCCGGCCCGGTAAGGCTCGTAACGGCCTTCCGGCACCGGCTTCCAGCCAAGCGCAGTGCTCAACGCCTCAGGCGTGGGCGCATTGTCCGGTTCCGCCGAACACACCGGCCCAGCCAGAACGGCCATGGATATAATGGAAGAAATCCAAAAACGGCGGATCCACGATCCGTCCAAAACCATCGAGCAATAATTGTTCATAAGCAGGTGGGGTTAAAAAGACGCACGACACCACACCAGCCGGCACAATGAATTGACAACCCTGCAATCGCCGCGCCCTCGCTTATTTCGTCACCGCCGCCAGAAACCACTCCAGCGCATACCATGACAACTGACCCGACGGACCGCGCGGATTAAAGTCGCACGCATGCGTCGCCCACGGCAGCGACACCAGCGCATTCGGCACGTCCAGCTCATCGAGCTTCACCTGAAGCCGCTCGCTCTGCTTGTGCCACACCATCGGGTCCATCGCGCCGTGCACCAGGAGCGTCGGCACGGCGTTTTCCTTCGTCACGAACAGATACCCCGACGCCGTTCGATACATCTCCGCCGCCTCTTCCGGCGAACCACCGAGATACTGCCGCAGCAGCTTCACCGCGTTCAAAATATCATCCTCGCGCGAGAATCCCCAGGCGAACACCTGGTCGTGCGGACCATAAAACGAAACCGCGCCGCGCACCGCAGTATCCGGAAATCCATACGTCACCGCCGTCGCGATCTGACCGCCCGCCGAACGCCCCATCAACACCAGACGCGCCGGATCAATCCCCAGTTCCGCCGCATTCGCCTTCAAATACGCGATCGCCGCCCTCACATCCTCCGCCTGCCCCGGCCACCGCGTCGCCGGCGCCAGCCGGTAGCTCACCGCCGCCACCGCATACCCGAGCCGGGCGAGATGATGATTCACCTCCGGCAACTGCCCTCGGTCCCCGTTATCCCAACCGCCGCCATGGATCATCACCACGCACGGCGCCGGAGTCGTGCGCCCGGCCGCCCGATAAAAATCCATTGGCAGTCCGCCGCCCGCCACCCGCGTTTCCACCGGCACCTTGTCCGCCTCTCGTGCAAACAACCCGCCCACCGAAAACGCCGGCCGCGCCAGCTCCACCTTGCCAAACGCCGATCCCAGTTTCGCCGGCAATGTCTCCGCAATCCCCATCGCCTGCACCACCGGCCTCAGCAATCCCGCCATCGCCATCGCGCACACCGCGACGATCACTCCGCGCAACCCGCCGCCCCATCCCCACGCAACCGCTCCGATGACCACCGGGAGCACGATCAGCAGATGCCCGAACTCGCCGGCCAAAATCGATGCCTTCCACAGCCCCGTCGTCGGAGCACGCCACCACGTGAGCGACGCCGCCCCCGCACACCCGACCGCCAGCAACAGCAATGTCCAACGCACCATATCCTCTCACTACGCCCGTAAACTCCCCGCAGGCGCAAAATATTTTGCGTATCGCTCATTCCCGTAACGGAACGGCGGAGCCGTTTCGTCCGATTCCTCTCCGACTTCTGTGCCTTTTTGTGCTTTTTGTGGCAAAAAATTCCGATTCCGAACCTTTCATGTCTTTCGTGTTTTTCGTGGTTAAAAACTCCGATTCCCCGCATCCCTTTTCCCATTTCCCATGCGCCGTCTCGACCAGCTCCTCGCCAACCTCGGTTACTGCTCCCGCCGCGAAGCGCGCGACTTCCTCAAGAAAAACGCCGTAACCGTTAAGGGCAAAGCCGTCCGCGACCCTTCCGATAAAGCCTGCGCCACCGATGTCCTCATCAACGGCGAACCGCTCGACCACCCCGATGGCCTGCTGCTTCTGCTCAACAAACCCCTCGGCCTCGTCTGCTCCCATGACGAACGCGAAGGCCCGCGCGTCTACGACCTCCTCCCGGAGCGCTGGCGCGCCCGCAATCCCCAGGTCACGTCCATCGGCCGCCTCGACAAGGACACCTCCGGCCTGATCCTCCTCACCGATCAGACCGAGCTCGTTCACAAATACACCTCGCCCAAGCACAAGGTCCCCAAACTCTACCGCGCCACCACCGACCGCGACCTCACGCCCGGTCTCATTCCGCTCTTCGCCGCCGGCACGCTCGTCCTCGACGGCGAAGACGATCCCTGCGCCCCCGCCGAACTCCGCCTCTTTCCCGAGTCGCCGCGCACCGCCGAACTGATTCTCACCGAGGGCAAATACCACCAGGTCCGCCGCATGTTCGCCGCCGCCGGCGCAACCGTGCTCACCCTCCACCGCGTCCAATTCGGCAATCTCACCCTCGGCAATCTCGCCCCAGGCGAATTCCGGCCCGTGACCGTCGATGAGATTTAAGCCCCTGCTTTTTCTGCCGGTCACCGCCTGCGCGCTCTTCGCCGGGGATCCGCCCGTTGCCCTGTCTCCCGTCGTCGTCTCCGCCACCCGCAGCGAACAACCCGCCCAAGCCCTGCCGGTCGCCGTCACCGTCTTCACCGTCGAGGACCTGCGCGCGTCGCCTTCGCTCGCGATCGACGACACGCTCCGCTCCGACCCGTCCTTCAGTCTCTTCCGTCGCACCGGCAGCCTCACCGCCAATCCCACCGCCCAGGGCGTCTCCCTCCGCGGACTCGGCCCCAGTGGCGCCAGCCGTTCCCTCGTCCTTCTGGACGGGATCCCCCTCAACGACCCCTTCGGCGGCTGGGTCGCCTGGACCAAGCTCCCCAAGCTCTCCCTCTCCTCCGCCGAGATCGTGCGCGGCGGCGGTTCCGGCGCCTGGGGCAACGCCGCCCTCGGCGGCACGGTGCAACTCCTCACCGCACCGCCCGATGGCAACCACGCCGCCGCCGAGGCTTACATCGGCGACTTCGACACACGCGGCGGGGAAGTCGCCATCACCCGCTCCACCGCCGGCAACCGCACCAGCGTCACCGTGGACGCCGCCGCCTTCGCCACCGATGGCGTTTATCTGATCCGCAATCCCGGCTCCATCGATCGCCCGGCCAGCCTCGATTACCAACGCGCCCAAGCATCCATCTGTAGTGCGATCACCGATACGCTCACGCTCACCGTCACCGGCCGTCTCTACGCCGAGGAACGCGGCAACGGCACTCCGCTCCAGCGCAACTCCTCCGATGAGGCCTTCTTCTCTGTCGTGCTCTCCGGTTACGACACCCAAGACTTCACCTGGGCCGCCGTCTTCTACGCCCAGGACCAGTCATTCGCGTCCTTCTTCTCCTCCGTTGATCCGACGCGCACCACCGAGACACCCGCCAATGACCAATACGACGTTCCCGCCACCGCGCTGGGCGCCACCTTCACCGCCACGTGGACCTCCGGCTCCGGCGCCATCACCACGCTCGGCACCGACTTCCGCCGTGTCGAAGGCGAGACCCGCGAACGCTTCAACTTCGCCCTCGGACCCTTCGACCGCCGTGCCGGTGGCGAACAAACCTTCCTCGGGCTCTTCGCCCGCCACGACCGCTCCGTCTTGACCGCCCTGCACGTCTCCGCCGGCGCCCGCATCGACACCTGGCAAAACACCGGCGGCTTCCGTCGAGAAACCGGTCCCGTTCCCCTCGACCAAACGTTCCCCGATCAGGAGGGCGTCGAGTTCAGCCCCCATCTTGGGCTCGTCTGGCAACCCGCACCCGACGTCCGCGCCCGCGCCTCCGCCTATCAGGCATTCCGCGTCCCCACGCTCAACGAATACTACCGCCCCTTCCGTGTCGGTGCCGTCACCACCAACGCCAATCCCGACCTCGTCCCCGAAACCCTCACCGGTTTCGAAACCGGCCTCGACCTCGGACGCCCCGGTGCGCCGCTCGGCGCTTCCCTCACCGCCTTTGTCAATGAACTCCAGGACGCCGTGGCAAACGTCACCATCGCCCCCGACACCCGTGAACGCCGAAACCTCGACCACGTCCGCGTGCAAGGCCTCGAGGCCTCTCTCCGCGCCCGCCCTCACCGCACGCTCACGCTTGAAGCCGCCTATCTTTTCACCGACGCCCGCGTGACCGATCCCGGCGCCAATGCCCCCGCGTCCCTCGACGGCAACCGCCTCGCCCAAGTCCCCCGCCACACCCTCACCACGTCGGCGACATGGAACGCCCCGTTCGCGCTGCAACTCACCGCCCGCGCCCGCTGGTTCTCCGCGCAATATGAGGACGACGAAAACACCCTCCGCCTCGCCCCTGCCGCCACCGTCGATCTCGGTGTCTCGCGTCGTTTCCGCAAACACTGGGAAGTCTTCGTCGCCGTCGAAAACCTCTTCGACGCCGAGGTCGAAACCGGCCGCACCACCGCCGGCATCGTCAGCATCGCCCCGCCCCGCTGGTCCCGCGCCGGCCTCCGCTACGATTGGTGACACTCCCCTTTGTAAACCACCCCTCAATCTTTTCTCTCTCAACAACGCCCAACCTATTTGTCACTTAATAAGTGACAAATAGGTTGGGCCCGCTTTCACGAAATGCCCGTCCCGTCCACCCGATCCTTCGCCCGCTATGTCGCCCTCGGCGACAGTTCGACCGAAGGCCTTGACGATCCCGATGAAGCCGGCGGCTACCGCGGCTGGTCCCAACGCCTCGCCGAACGCCTTCACGCGACCACGTCCCCCGACCTTCTCTACGCCAATCTCGCCGTGCGCGGACTCACCACCGCACAGGTCCGCGCCGGTCAACTTGACGCCGCCCTCGCGATGCGTCCCGACCTCGCCACCGTCTTCTGCGGCACCAACGACGTCACCGCCTTCCGCTTCGACGCCGGTCGCGTCGCCGCCGACATCGAATACATGCAGCGTGCGCTCGTCTCCTCCGGCGCGACCGTCCTCAGCTTCACCTTGCCCGATCTCACCCCGCTCATGCCGCTCGCGCGCCTGATCGCCCCCCGCATCGCCGCGCTCAACCGTGCCCTCGCCGACGCCTCGCGCGCCACCGGCGCGATCCTCGTGGATTTCGCCGCCCGGCCCGTGGCCACCGACCGCCGGCTCTGGAGCGAAGATCGCATCCACGCCAACTCCGCCGGCCACGCCCGCATCGCCGACGCGCTCGCCCACGCATTGAACCTTCCGGGCAGCGACGATGCCTGGTGCCACTCCTTTTCCTCCCCGCTTCCACAAAGCCGTCTCGAAGGATGCCACGCCGAGGCCCGCTGGATCCGGCGGCATCTCTTGCCCTGGATAGTTCAGGGGCTCACCGGCCAGTCCTCCTCACAAGGACGCGGCCCCAAACGTCCGGAGCTGACCGCACTCTGAATCTCCGGGAAAGCCGGCGGTTATCCGGGCCGCAACCACATCACCGCGGCCATGGCCGCCATCCCGAGATCCTCCGTCAACGCGACGGTGGAGAGCGGCACCTTGAGCACCGTGCCCATGCACGCACAGTTCAAATCCAGTCCCTTTCGCAAAGCCCGGATGACTCCCATTGCCCCAAAAATCATGACGGCAACCGTCACTCCATAAAGGACGGGCAGCCGCGCCTGCGTCAAATAACCGAGCCCCAGGCCCAGCTCGATAAACGGATAAACCCAGGCATAGCCCCGCGCCCGCCTGGCGAGCAGATCATACATCTGGAAACCGTCGGCAAAGCCGGGGAGATCGAAAAACTTGAACATCGCGAAGATCACGAGAAAGAGCCCCATGAAATCGTGCATCCAAGCCATGCCCGACCAAGGTCCGGCAGCCCCCGCCTGCCGCGCCGTGGCCGCGGCGATCGCGGATCCGATCACGATCAACAAAGGCAGGTAATCCCTCCCGCGCGTCCCGCGGCCGGGCTCGCGACGATGGATCTTTTTCCCCTCATCCCTGGCGGCGTCCTCGCCGGGTCGATTGATCCTGCGGCGGCCCTCTTCATCCACAAAACGCACCGGGTCCTGCTGAAAGCGCCCCCGGCAGGTCTCACTGCAAAAATAATAGGTATGCCCATGGTGCTCGCTGCTCAACGCATCGTTCGCATCAATCGACATGCCGCAGACCGGGTCCACGACCTCGCGCCTGCCGGCCTTCCTGATTGCCATGGAATCCATCGGAATGCCCTTTCTTGGCCCTGCCCGGAAAATCACCCGGCGTGCAGCGAGGCGGCCTCGGGCGATTGCTTTAATTCATCGCGGGAAATATTCACCGACACCTCCCGGTCCGACCAGCGGACGTCCCGTATCAAATAGGTAGATACGGCCACCTTCCGGCCCGGCCACCAGTTCTTCGTGTCCACCACCAGTTGGTGAACAGCCCAATGTCCGTCCTCCACCAGCAGGTCCTCCACATGGCCGATTTCCCCGTCCATGGCCTCGATGCCATAGCCCCGGATCTCGCGAGTGCTGTGCAAGTGGGGATCGCCGGGAGGCTCCGATTCACGGGCGGGAGGCGGCGGCACTTCCGCGCCGTCGGCCCGGTCGGACGCGCGCAGAGTCCACACCGCCGCGGCGGACGGCAGAACTGCCGGCGAAATGGCCCCGCCGAGCCCGTCGCCCAACCCGGTTCCACCCCAATACACCGGCCAGGCGTAATAGCTGCGCAACCGCTCCTCCTCCTGCCGTGACACGGGCAGATCGGATGACACGTCGGGGCTGTCCTTCACCTGCTGCCGCTTCAGCGCCACCACCAGGCTGCGGCCATCCCGGTCGATCTCCGAGACGCTCTCGGGGGAAAGCAGCACCTGCCCGCGGTTGAACCAGCTGCCGGTATTCACCACGAAGTAGCGGACCGTCCATTCCACATCGTCGAACAGAATATCGTGCACCTCGCCGATGGCCCCATCGGTCGCCTGAATTTTAAAGCCCTCGATTGTTTTGGCGTCTATTAACATGGGTGGTTCCTCCATTGACGGGGTTAAGTAGGTGCCCTCGCCGGCCGGCCGGGATGACTGCTACCGTCGCCCAACTTCGCCCATGACCGCCCCCTCCGCCATCGGGTCGATTACCTTGCCCAAGATAAGGCCGCGCACCCTCGTCAACGCACTCCGCGCCCACGACCCGTCCAATCCCAATTTGTCACTTAATAAGTGACAAATTGGGATTGGGTCATTGGGTCATTGGTCATTGGTCATTGGTCATTGGTCATTGGTCATTGGTCATTGGTCATTGGTCATTCCGCGCCTGCGGCGCGGCGTTTCCCTTTGCCAGTCTTCAGCCGGTCGCTTTGCGTGGCGGACACATGTATGACTTCCCCCTCACCGGCGCGCAGAAGACGTTTCTCCGCGGCCTCGGCCAAACCCTCGATGCCTCCGTCAAAGTGGGCAAAGGCGGCCTCACGCCCGAGTTTTTCACCGAACTGCAAAAACATCTCAACGCGCGCGAGTTGATCAAAGTCCGCTTCGTCGCCGCCGACCGCGACGAACGCGCCGCCCTCGCCCCCCAGATCGCCGACAAAGGCCGTTGCATCTGGATCAGCTCCGTCGGCGCCACCGCCCTCTTCTTCCGCCAAAACCCCGACCCTGCTCGCCGGGTGATCGAACTGACCTGATTCAACTTCCGGAATTTATGGCCACAAAAAGTCACAAAAATTCCTCGCCGCCTTCGACACCCACCCGCGCGCCTATAGGCGCACGCAAGGCTCCATTCGCAGACCATATTTTCGCGTTTTTTGTGGCCAATTCCTCCGACGCCTCGCGGCCTTAGCGCCTTCGCGTCTTTGCGTTAAACTTCCGTCCATGTCCGCTGACCGCGCTAACGCCACCGTCCTCCGCTCCTACGGCTGGGATGACGCGTGGGCCGCCGCCTTCGCCCCGCACGCCGCCGCCGGCTACGAGCCGGCCCGCGTCGTGGTCGAGCTGCGCCGGCATTACTACGCCGTTCAAACCGAATCCGGCGAAGTCCTCGGCGAACTCACCGGCAAGTTCCACCACGCCGCCGCCCGCGACGCGCAATCCTACCCCGCCGTCGGCGACTGGGTCGCCGTGCAAATCGCCTCCGACCGCAGTCGCGCGCAAATCCATGCCCTGCTTCCGCGCCGCTCCCGCTTCTCCCGCCAGGCCGCCGGCGAACGCCAGGTCGAACAGATCGTCGCCGCCAATATCGACACCGTGTTCCTCGTGAGCGGCCTCGATGCCAACTACAACGCCAAGCGCATCCAGCGCTTCTTCGTGGCCGCCCGCGACAGCGGCGCGCAGCCCGTCATCATTCTCAACAAATCCGACCTCTGCGACGACCCCGAAGCCGTGCGCTCCGAAATCGAATCAATCGTCCCCGGCATCCCCGTGTGCATCACGAGCACCTACACGCGCAAGGGGCTCAAATCCCTCGCCGAAACCTACGCCCTCCCCGGCCGCACGCTCACTTTCGTCGGCTCCTCCGGCGCCGGCAAATCCACCCTCATCAACCGCCTGCTGAAAGACCCCGACGCCATGCCGACGGCCGAGGTCCGCGAGAAGGACAGCCGCGGCCGCCATACCACCACGCGGCGCGAACTCACGCAAACGCCGACCGGCGCCCTCGTGATCGACACGCCCGGCATGCGCGAATTCCAGCTCTGGGACGCGAAAGAGGCCGTCGAGGACGCCTATCCCGACATCATCAACCTCGCCGCGCAGTGCCGCTTCAGCCGGTGCACGCACCTCACCGAACCGGGTTGCGCGATCCGCGCCGCCCTCGAGGCCGGCACGATTCCCCCCGAGCGTCTCGACAGCTATTTCAAACTCAAGGCCGAGCAGGCGGCCAAGATCCCGAAGCTCCGCAAACCGGGCGCCCATGCCAGCGGCCCCGGCTGGCGCAAACGCGCCGACGAGAAAACCTCCCGTCCCTTCCACCATCGTCAGCACCGCGATGATGAATAACACTGTTGGTCCGCCACACCTCTTCACGCGGTAAAAAGAATGCGATTTTGACGGAGGCTCCTTGAGAGGAATCTCCACTTTCCGGAGCCCCCGAAGCATTTAATAAATGCACAGCCGTTATCTGCGGCTTGAAAGTAGGGCGGGACCGCTGGGACCGCCGTGAATTCCAGAGGGGAAACGCATCCAACCCGGCGCACCCGGCAATCACGCCTACCCTGGGTGGCTGTCGGTTCATTTGAACCGCACAGTCATGTAGTGGCTAGTGGATACTAGGCCTGAATTCTTCCACGTCCCGGTAAAAGCGAACCTACCGCTGGTGGGGTTGCCTCGGAGTCGCATTGGGCGGAGACCCACTCATGCCGCTCCCTCCGGCCTGCTACGCTGGAACCGAATTCCGCTTCGCTTGTCGAGCAGCCACCCCGCCGCCGTCCCCAGCGGCCGGCACCTGAGCATATCAAAGCGGCCACCCCACCGCATTCATGAAAACCCTCCCCACCCTGCTAGCGATCTCTGCCCTTGTATTGTTCATCGTCAGCACCACCGCGGCCTGCCGCAGTGCCAAGTCCCTGCTTCCACCCCGTTATGTGGTGAACTCCGAACAGGAGGCCCACACGCTCGGCGGCTGGCCACAGACCGTTCCCGTCGCGGGAACGGGCAGCATGAAGCCCTATATTCCCGGGAGCACCGATCCCAACGACGTCGTCGCCGTCGCCGCGGTCGAAAGCCCGCCCTACGAAGCCCTGAAAAAAGGCGACCTCGTAATCTACCGCTGGAAAAACAAACTCGTGATCCACCAGATCGTGGCACGCCAGGGAAAGAACTGGATCGCTGCGGGCCTCAACAACTCGTATTACGACGGGCCCGTCGTCAGTCGTGAAACCTTTTTGAACCGGGTAAAACAAGTCTACGTTCTCGCACAGGCTTCTAAACGTCTAGGCTCCGATGCAATCAGGGCACAGTCCCAGGCCTCCCCCTTCGCGACTCGATCCTATCGCGAATCAGGCCGGGAAACCCGAATGGCTTCACTCCACGTAAAACCCCGGCTGAAATCCCGGCCCGGATCACATCCTTGAGCGCACCGTGCGTCCGCAGGGACGCCCGCTCATCAACCCGCCGGAATGGACGGGCCCAAGGCGGGCGCCTGCGGGCTCAGGCGCAGGCGCGTGGCTTGCCCACATCCGGTTCGGCTGCCGTTTTATCTTAATAGCCCGACTCCCGGCTCATGCCCGCGTCACATCCTTGATCGGGTATTGCGTCACGGTGACGCCCTTCGCCCCGCGGCTGCCGATCGTGAGCTCCTTCAGGTCGAATTCGAAGTCCTTTACGCGCGCCGAGCAGCGTCCGCTCAACTGCACGCGGATCTTCGCCGGCATGCTTTCCTTGTTCTTCGTCTCGTCGAAAAACACCAGCTTCGAGCCTTCGCTCGCCGCGAGGTTGTAGACCTTCTCGCGCGTGGTGCCTCCCAGCTGGAAACGCTTGGCGAAAGCCTTGCCGCTTTCCTTGTCCTGGTAAACCACCGTGTAGAAGCGGTCGTCGCCGTCCTTCGGGATGACATGCAGGTGGCGGATGTCTTTTCCGACAAAGACCTTGTCGGCGACCTTCACGACCTTGCACGTTGCGTCGCCCATGAAGCACACCACGTCGTCCAGGATCGTGCACTCGGTGATGAATTCGTGCTGGCGCCAGTTGAGCCCGACGAAACCTTCCTCGCGATTGACGTAGAGCTTCTGGTTGGCGACCACGACCTGCGCGGCGCTGATCTGCTCGATCTCGTCGTAGGTCGTGCGGCGCTTGCGGCCCTTGCCATATTTTTCCTGCAGGGTCTCGAACCACTTGATCGCGAACTCGGTGAGGTGCGCGAGGTCGTGCTTCGTCTGCTTGATGTCGGCCTCGATCGCCTTGATGGCCTCGTCGGCCTTGAAACGGTTGTAGGCGGAGATGCGCTTGATGCGGATCTCGGTCAGGCGGGTGACATCCTCGTCGGTGATCGCACGGCGCAGTTTTTTAACGAAGGGCTTCAAGCCTTCATGAATCTCGGCCAGGACGCTTTCCCACGTCTTCGACTGCTCGATGCGGCGGTAGATGCGCTCCTCGATGAAGATGCGCTCGAGGGAATCCCAGTGCCACTGCTGCTCGAGCTCGCCGAGCTTGATTTCGAGTTCCTGCTTGAGGAGCTGGACGGTCTTGTCGACCGAGCGTCGCAGAATTTCGGATACACCGAGGAACACGGGCTTGTCCTGGCCGTCGATCGTGTCGATCACGCAGGCCGCGGGGGAGAGGGACACCTGGCAGTCGGTGAACACGTAGAGCTGGTTGATCAGCTTGTCGGCCTCGGCGCCCTGCGGGAGGTGGACGAGGATCTCGACCGACTCGGAGGTGTTGTCGTCGACATGCTTGATCTTGATCTTGCCCTTGGCGTTGGCGGCGAGGATCGACTCGATGAGCGAGGTGGTGGTGGTGCCGTAGGGCAGCTCGGTGATGGCGATCTGATATTTGCCGCGGGCCTCCATCTTGGCGCGGATCTTCACCTTCGCCCCGCGCTCACCGTCGTTGTAGTCGGCGAAATCGGCGATGCCGCCGGAGGGGAAGTCGGGAACCAGCTTGAAGCGTTTGCCCTGGAGGTGGTTGATCGCGCAGCGGCAGATGTCGTTGAAATTGTGCGGCAGGATCTTGGTCGAGAGGCCGACCGCGATGCCCTCGGCACCGTCGAGGAGCACGATGGGGAACTTGGCGGGCAGCGTGACGGGCTCCTTGGCGCGGCCGTCGTAGCTGGACTGCCAGACGGTGGTCTTCGGGTTGAAAAGAACCTCGCGGGCGAACGGAGTGAGGCGGGCCTCGATGTAACGGGGCGCGGCCGCGTCATCGCCGGTGAGGAGGTTGCCGAAGTTGCCCTGCGGCTCGACCAAGTAGCCGCGCTGGCCCATGCCAACGAGGGCCGCGCCGATGGAGGCGTCGCCGTGCGGATGGTAGCGCATGCAGGCGCCGACGATATTGGCGACCTTGTGGAAACGGCCGTCGTCCTGCTCCCAAAACGTGTGGAGGATCCGGCGCTGCACGGGCTTCAAGCCGTCGTCGATATGCGGAACGGCGCGGTCGAGAATGACGTAGCTCGCGTATTCAAGGAACCACGACTTGTAGGATGCGGCGAGCGGGGCGTGGTCGTTGGTCTTCGGTGCCTCGGGCTCGGCGGCGACCAGTTCGGTCGCCTCGGCGGAGTCCGATGGGCCGGCAGGCGGAATGACCCCGCCGGCATCGGCATTGGAATTCAGCGGAAGTTGCGGCTGGTCGTCTTTGGGATCGTTGCGTTTGGGCATCTACGGGAAAATTAAGTGGCCGTTGGCGGGTCGATAAAATGTGAGGGAGAAATCGTCCGGTGGTGAACCTTCAAGCTCATTACCCAACGTCCACCAGGTCCTTCTCCACCCTGAGGTTTCCGATGATGAAGTCCTGCCGGTCGGGAGTGTTCTTGCCCATGTAGAACGTGAGCAGGCCTTCGACGTCATGAAGGCGGTCGAGGGTGACCTTTTCGGCGCGCATGTTTTCGCCGATGAAGTCCTTGAACTCGGCCGGACTGACTTCGCCCAAGCCTTTGAAGCGGGTGATCTCGGCACTCTGCCCGAGCTTGTGGAGCGCGGCCTGTTTCTCGGCTTCGCTGTAGCAGTAGCGCGTCTCCTTCTTGTTGCGCACCCGGAAGAGCGGCGTCTCCAGGATGAAGAGATGGCCCTGCGTGATCAGCTCGGGGAAAAACTGGAGGATGAAGGAGAGCAGCAGGAGGCGAATGTGCATGCCGTCCACATCGGCATCGGTCGCGATGATGACCTTGTTGTAGCGCAGGCCGTCCATGCCTTCCTCGATGTTGAGCGCGCTTTGAAGGAGGTGAAATTCCTCGTTCTCGTAGATGACCTTTTTGGTGAGGCCAAAGGTGTTGAGCGGTTTGCCCTTCAACGCGAAGACCGCCTGGGTCTGCACGTCGCGGCACGAGGTGAGCGAACCGGCGGCGGAGTCGCCCTCAACGATGAAGAGGGAGCTGTCCTCGGCGCGTTTGTCCTTGGAATCGAGGTGAACGCGGCAATCACGGAGCTTGCGGTTGTGAAGCGAGGCTTTTTTGGCCCGTTCGCGGGCGAGGTTGCGAATGCCGGAGAGCTCCTTGCGCTCACGTTCGCTCTCTTCGATTTTGCGCTTGAGGGCGTCGGCCGCCTCGGGGTTGCGGTGAAGCCAGTTATCGAGGTGTTGCTGGAGAAAGCCGCCGATGAACTGGCGGATGGTCGGACCTTTGGGACCGAGATCGGTCGAGCCGAGCTTGGTCTTGGTCTGCGACTCGAAGACGGGCTCCTGCACGCGCACGGAGACGGCCGCGATGATCGACTGGCGGATGTCGGCGGCGTCGTATTCCTTTTTGAAAAAATTGCGGATGGTCGCGACAAAGGCCTCGCGGAAGGCGGCGAGATGCGTGCCGCCCATGGTGGTGTGCTGGCCGTTGACGAAGGAGTAGTATTCCTCGCCGTAGTGGGCGCCGTGGGTGATCGCGACCTCGATATCCTCGGCCTCGAGGTGAGCCATCGCGTAGAGCGGCTCGCCGGTGAGTTTTTTGGTGAGGAGGTCCTTGAGACCGTTTTCGGATTTATAGGCCTTGCCGTTGAACGTGAGCGTAAGGCCACGGTTCAGGTAGGCGTAGTTCCAGAGCATCTCCTCGATGAACTCCGTGCGAAATTTGAAATCCTTGCCAAAGAGCGCCTCGTCGGGCGTGAAGGCGATGATCGTGCCGTTCTTCTCGGTGGTCTTGTGGGTTTTGTGATCCTTGCGGAGCTTGCCCTGCTCGAACTCGACGATGCGGGTTTCGCCTTCGCGGATCGCCTGGGCCGAGAAATAAATGGAGAGGGCGTTGACGGCCTTCTGGCCGACGCCGTTCAGGCCGACGGACTTCTGGAAGGTCTCGCTGTCGTATTTCGCGCCGGTGTTGATGATCGAAACGCAATCGACCAGCTTCCCAAGCGGGATGCCGCGTCCGTAATCACGCACGCGCAAGGTGCGGTCGGTGAGTTCGATCTCGATCTTCTTGCCGTAGCCCATCGTGAACTCGTCGATGGAGTTATCGATGGTTTCCTTGAGGAGGACGTAGATGCCGTCCTCGGCATTGGAGCCGCTGCCGAGGCGCCCGATATACATGCCGGGGCGCAGGCGGATGTGTTCGAGCGGTGAAAGGGTCTTGATCGAGTCTTCGGTGTAAGCGTTGGCCATGAGGGAGCGCGGAAAAGTTAACGACTGCGGCCAAGGCAGGGCCGCGCCTCCGTGCTGACAAGGTAAAACTTAACCGTTTCCTCAATCCAAGGGTCGGACGCCCCTGCACATCACCCGCTTACACCATTGCAGCGTCACGCATGTCGCCGGTGAGCAGGAACTGCTCGTGCAGGGCGAAGGCGCGGCTGAGCGTCTGCGGCGTCTGCCCGTGCTTCGCCATCTCGAAATAGTGCATGAGCGGGTCGTGGAACTGGGGATGGGCGCACTTTTCGATGATCAGGCGGGCACGCTCGTTAGGGTTCTTGCCGCGAAGGTCGGCCACGCCGTTTTCGGTGACCACCACCTGCACGGAGTGTTCGCTGTGATCCATGTGCGAAACCAAGGGAACGATCGTGCTGATCTTGCCCCCCTTGGCGGAGGACGGGCACGTGAAGATGGAAATATGGGCGTTGCGCGTGAAATCGCCCGAACCACCGATGCCGTTCATGAGGTTGGTGCCCATGATGTGCGTCGAGTTGATGTTGCCGAAAATGTCCACCTCGATGGCGGTATTCACCGTGATGATACCGAGGCGGCGCACGATCTCGGGATTATTGGTGATCTCCTGCGGACGCAGCAGGATGCGAGATCGGAAAAACTCCAGGTCGTCGTAAAACTTGCGCAACACATCCTGGGCGATGGTCAGCGAGGTGCCGGTGGCGAACCTGACCTTGCCGGCGCGCACCAAGTCGATGACGGAATCCTGGATCACCTCGGAATACATCTCGAACGGGGGTATGTCGGGATGTGCGCCCAGACCGCCGAGGACGGCATTGGCGATGTTGCCCACGCCGGACTGAATGGGAAGAAACTCCCTGGGGATGCGGCCGGCGTGGAGTTCGCCGGCGATGAACCCGGCGACGTTGCGCCCGATGCGCTCGGTCGTGTCGTCGGCGGGCTCGAAGCCGCCGGTTTCGTCAGGCATGTTGTTCTCGACGATCCCGACGATCTTCCGCGGATCGACCTTCACCGTCTGGGTGCCGATGCGGTCGGACGGGCGTAAAATCGGAATCGGCTGACGAAACGGCGGATCAAGCGGTTCATAGATGTCGTGAAACCCGCGCAGCTTCGGGGAATGGAAACGGTTTACCTCGATGATGATTTTCTGCGCGCAACGCAGGAACGTGGGCGAAGCACCGACCGAGGTGGAGAGCACGATCTCGCCGTCGGCGGTCACATCGCAGGCCTCGACGATGGCCCAGTCGAACGGACCGAGAAAACCGCTGCGCACCTGCTGCGGCAGGTGGGAGAGGTGCATGTCGAAAAACCGGGTGCGGCCGGCATTGATGCTTTCGCGCAGCGACTTGTTGCTCTGGTAAGGCGTGCGCCAGGAGATGGCGTCGGCGCGGGCCAGTTCGCCATCGAGCGAATCCCCGGTGGAGGCGCCGGACACGATCGCGACCTTGAAAGGGCGGCCGGCGGCGTGCTCGGCGCGGGCGCGGACCGCGAGGGCGCGCGGCACGACCTTGGCCGCCCCGGCCGGGGTGAATCCACTTACTCCGAGCGTCTGCCCGTTTTGAATAAGAGCGGCCGCTTCATCGGCCGTGAGGGTGGGAAAAGGAAAGCTCATGGGATCTGAGAGTATGCGCGCTTGCTCCCGCAGACACCAATCGCGTTTTGCCAATGGCTGCGCATTCCTTGCGTGGCCCTCTCCGCTGGCTTCCGAGGGTGAGCTTGCCGTGGGCATCCGGGTCGATAGGTTTGGCCTTCATCCCCATCTATGAAAAAACTCCTGATCATCCTCGGCAGCCTCCTCGCACTGGTGGTCATTGGCCTCGTCGTGGCCTCGTTTTTTCTGGGATCAATCGTCACCAAAGGCGTGAACGACTTCGCCCCCGGCATCACCGGCACGAAAGTCACCCTCGACAGCGCCGCCATTTCCCCGCTCTCCGGTGCCGGCACGCTCAAAGGCCTGTTCGTTGGCAATCCCCCGGGCTGGAAAAGCGACAAGGCCTTCTCCTTCGGCAAGGTTCATGTGAGCATCGAACCCCGCTCGCTTCTCGGCGATCACATCATCATCAACGAGGTGCTCATCGAGGCGCCCGAATTCGTCTACGAAACCAAGGTGTTTAGCAGCAACATCAAGGACATCCTCAACAACATTGAAAAGAACCTCGGCGGCGGCACGGAAAAGCCCGCCGGCGAACCCACCACGAAGGAGGGCAAGCCGCTCAAGTTCGAGGTGAAGAGCTTCCGTCTGGAAAAAGCCCGGGCCACCCTCGGCGTCGGCCCCAGCGCGATCACCGTGCCGATGCCGCCGCTCGTCCTCACCGACCTCGGCACCAAGGAGGGAGGCATCACCGCGAACCAGCTCGCCACCAAGGTGGTCGCCAACATCCTCACCAATATCACGAAGGCCGTCGCCGATTCCGCGTTGAACATCGGCTCCGCCTCCGGTGCCGCCGGCGCCGATGCCGTCTCCGGCGCCGCCAAAAAAGCCGGCGCCGGCCTCAAGAAAATTTTCGGCGGCGACAAAGACGAGTAACCCGCCCCGCCGCCTGTCCGCTCCCGGCCACCCGCCCGCCCGACGCATATCGCTTGCGCCGGCGATTACGCTAGTCGGCCCGCTCGTTTGCTGATGAAGTCTCCCCTTTAACCGAATCGCCAACCCTCACCACGTTCATCATGTCTGACCATTCCCACGGGGGTAAGCACGAGGAGAAATTCTCCCCGTGGCTCTTTATCGCCACGATCCTCCTTTCACTCGTCGCTCTTTTTGCGGCCATGGCCTTTCTCTTCCCCGGAACCTGGCAGGTCCAGCGGGCCGCTCCGTGGTGGTCGCTCGCGCTCTGCTTTGCCGCCGTGCATGTGATCGCCGGCGTCTTCGAGTATTTCTTCCACCGCTACATCTTGCATGCGCCGCTGCTTCCCTTCCTCAGCTACTTTTACAAGCAGCATACCCTCCACCACGCCCTCACCCACATCGGTTATCATCGCTCGAAAATCAGCAACACCGACGTGCCCGGCCTGATCGACAACGACCTCGCCGCCCAAAACGAACACATCGCCCGCAATAACTTCCCCATCGAGGAGGAAAAACAACACGAGGCCTCCTACTTTCCGTGGTATTCGATGCTGGTGTTTTCCCTGGTCGTCACGCCTCTCCTGGCCCTCGGCCAATGGCTGCTTCCCTCCGCGCCCGTGTTCCTCGGCGGTTACCTCGCCGTCGCGTTCTCGATGTCGCTCTACGAACTCATCCACGCCGTCGAACACTGGCCGCAGGACACGTGGGACCGCCTCATCGAGCACCCGCGCTACGGCCGCATCTGGCGCAAGGCCTATGCCTTCCACCTGCGCCACCATGCCGACATCCGTTGCAACGAGGGCATCTCGGGCATCTTCGGCCTGCCTCTCGTCGACTTCATCCTCGGCACCTACGTCGATCCCGAGACGCTCTACACCCACGGCGAAAAGGTCCATGCCGACGAATTCGCGAGCCCGCAGCCGCGCTTCGCGTTCATCCGCTGGCTCGACCGTCGCGCAGACGAAGCCGTGAAAAACCGCCGAGCCGCCCGCGCCGCGCGTTGAAAAACCGAAACTTGACCTGCACGCGCTTCCCCGCCTCTTTCGCTTCGTCTCAATGAACCTCCGCCACACGACGCTTTCCGCCAAAGCCTCCGCCTACGCCTCCGTAGTCGCAGTCGTCGTGTCCGTTACCCGCGCGCCGAGAGGGGCCTGAGCGAATACACTTTCGCCCCCTCCGGTGCCACACCGGAGGGGGCTTTTTTGTGCCCTGTCCGGTCGGGCACAGGGAGCGGGGCCTAAAAACCAAACCACACCCGCCATGAAAAAGACCGACCTCACCGCCACGTTGCGTTTCACGCAACCGCTCAACCTCACGCCCCCGCAACCCCGCCCAGGGATCACGCGTCCGTTCTTCGAAACGCCGCGCCGCCCCGCCGCCCACGACATGCTCATGCTCACCACGCATCCCGATCTCCTCCCGAATCCCGAACCCGCCCCCCTCCGCGACCTCACATTTTTCAATCTCGACCGCCCGTGAATGCGCCCGCCGCCGGGTCCCCGTCTCCCGTGACCCCTTCCCTCCAGCCGGTTTACCGCTTCGCCGCGCGCACCGTCGCGCTCAAACCGAGCGCCATCCGCGAAATCCTCAAGGTCACCGCCGCGCCCGACGTCATCTCTTTTGCCGGCGGACTTCCCGCGCCCGAGCTCTTCCCGGTCGACGCGGTCGCGCGTTCCGCCCAGGCCGTGCTCTCCGCCGACGGACCGGCCGCGCTCCAATACGGCGTCACCGAAGGCCACCTCCCGCTGCGCGAATGGGTATGCGCCCACCTGGCCGCCACCGTCGGGCTCTCCGCCTCCCCCGACGCGGTCGTGATCACCTCCGGCTCCCAGCAGGCACTCGATCTCACCGCCAGGGTCCTGCTCGATCCGGGCGACCTCGTCGTCACCGAAAATCCCGCCTACCTCGGCGCGCTCCAGGCGTTTCAAGCCTACGAAGCCCGCATCGCCGGCATCGCTTCCGACGAACACGGCCTGCGGCCCGGCGCCCTCCTCGCGTTCCTCGAGGCCAGCCCGGTGCGCCCGAAACTGCTGTATTTGATTCCCAACTACCAAAACCCCACCGGGGTTTCGCTCGCCTCCGCCCGCCGCGCGGAAATCGTGCGCATCGCCGCCCGCTTCGGCGTGCCGGTCCTCGAAGACGATCCCTACGGCGCCCTGCGTTTCTCCGGCGAAGCCCTGCCCGCGCTCGGCACGTTCCCCGGCGCCCGCGACTGCCTCTACCTCGGCACCTCCAGCAAGATTCTCGCCCCCGGCCTCCGCGTGGCCTGGCTCGTCGTGCCCGACCGCGCGCTGCGCGAAAAAATCACCACCGCCAAGCAGGCCGCCGACCTGCACACCTCCTCGTTCACCCAGCGCATCGTGCTCCACTACGTCAGCCAGCCGGGCGTGCTCGACACCCATGTCGCAAGATTATGCGGCGTTTATCGGCGCCGCCGCGATGTGATGCTCGCCGCTCTCGCCCGCGAATTGCCCGCCGGTTGCACATGGACGCGCCCCGACGGCGGACTTTTTCTCTGGGCCACGTTGCCCGCAGGCAGCGATACCACGGATCTGCTCTCCATCGCCGCCCGCGAAAAAATCGCCTTTGTCCCCGGCGCGCCGTTCTGGGTCGGTGAACCGGTGCACAACACCCTGCGCCTCAATTTCAGCAATGCGAACGAAGCCCGGATCGAAGAGGGCATCGCACGCCTCGGCCGGGTCTTGCGCGGCTGATCGCACCGGGTTTCCCTGACGCGCCGCTTGCTTCGCCGCGCGACATGCCTTTGATTTTCCGCGTTCGAGATCGTTCGGCCCGCGTCGTGCTTTATCAGGCGCAGGCTCAGCCAAAAACTGACTACCTCAGCTTTTGGCTAAGTTGACAGTCAGCCGCTCCACCGGCGTGTCGCTCACGGACATGCGGGCTGAAGCGGGTTCTTCCTCACCTCAACCCGGTGCACGGGCACCCAGACGGAAAGTCATTACCATGAAGCTCTCTGCCTTGCTTGCCTCCCGTCCCACGATCCTCCGCCAGGCCGCGCTTGCGCACACCGCCGCCGCCTGGCTCACGTTGCAACACGCGTCCACGCGCATCGCCGCCGCCGGCCTGCGCGGGATGGTCCGCCTTCATCAAAGTGATCCCGCCGAGAACGACCTCCCTTGGGCCACGCTCACCTCGGACGAGATCCGCGCCTCCGTCCTGGAGGAGCATTTCTCCGAGGACGATTTGATCGAGCTCGCCGAGGCGCTCGCCCATGCCACCGATACGAGCCGCGTCACCTTGGAGTTCCCCATCGAGGCTCTGGGTGAAGCCTTCGCGGCACCCTTGCTCAACGAGCTGGAAAAAGCCGGCGTCACGGTCGACGTCGACGGCAGGCCCGCCGGCGGACGGCGGAACTAAAACAGCCGCCGCCCGGGCACCCTGCCGGTTCGCCGCTTGCCGGCGGGGTGCAGCCGGGCAAGCTGGCCGGCATGCGTTGGACTGCACCTCTCCGCCCTCTCTTCCGCGCAAGCGAAGGATTTCTCGACCGCGTGCTCTGCCTGCTCGGCGCGGTGGCGTTCTGCCAGTTGCCCGAGTTCATCCAGCAATATCTCCAGCGCCTCGGCGGCCATCTCGACGAGGCCCGGCATCAGCTCGCCGTGTTCGAAACCACCGCTGCATCGCCACCTTTCAACCTCACCCTACCCCAATACATCGAGCGAACCTCCGCCAACAGTGATCGCGCCGTCGCACAGCTCGGTCCTATCATGCAAAACTCCCTCGACCGCGTCAACGAACTCGCCTCCGCCGAGTCCGCCCTGCGCAACGCCTCGATCTGGGAACGGCCGTTCGTCTTCTTCGCCAATCTCGATCGTTCCATCGCCTCCGCGACGCTCGACGTTTACAAACCCGCCGTGCCCACCACGACCGAGGGCCTGCTCTACGCCGCCGCCGGCATGATTGTGATTTTATGCGTGTATCACGGCTGCGTTCGCTACCCGATTTCCGCGGCGCTCCGCAGACGCGCCGCCCGCCGCCTTGCGGCCTGATCCACCGCCTATACCCCTTCGCGCGAGGTCCGCATCCACTTCACGTCGGCATAAAACGTCCCGAACGGCACCAGACTCGCCGCGATCACGAGCGCCGCGCGTTGCCACGGCCACTCGTGTTCAAGCCACACCTGCAGCGCCGCCGCGAGATAGGCGAGGAATAGAACGCCATGCGCCATGCCCACGACACGCACCGCCTGCGGCTCTCCCCAGTAATATTTCAGCGGCATCGCCACGCCGAGCAGCACCAGGAAGGAAATGCCTTCAAGAAAACCGATGACGCGCAAACGTCCGAGTGAAGTGGTGAGCAGGTTCATGGAGAGAGCGGATGCCGGTGGATGAAAAACCGCATCAGACCACGGATGCGCCGAAGCACAAGATTTCCTCCTCGCCTCCGCCGCAGCGTTGACCCCCGCCTTCGCCCCCGTTCACTCTCCCGCCTCGCGATGCCCTTGTGGTGGAATGGTAGACACCAGAGACTTAAAATCTCTTGGCCGTAAGGCCGTGCCGGTTCGAGTCCGGCCAAGGGCACCAGCTCCGCTCGCAAAACCAACACCCCTCACCCGCACTGCGCGATATCCCATAAATTGGGAATAGCATTGATCGCACCTGTGATCACGGGTTGTTTGCCAATTGTGCCCAACGGGAAATCATCAGCCAGCCCACCCATGCCTCCCCGAGAACGCGCCACTTCGCTCAAAGACATCGCCCAAGCCCTCGACGTATCCTACTCCCTCGTTTCCAAGGTCATGGGAGGCAACATGGGCAACACCCGCGCCCGCCCGGAAGTGGTTCAGGCGATTCAGGCCAAGGCCCGGGAGATGAACTATCAACCTCACCCGCTGGCGGGGGCGCTCAAACGCGGACGAAAGGGCGCCGTAGGCGTGCTCATCCACGCGATGGGCGAAGAGGGCACCGAAATCGCGAGCAATCTTCTGCGCGGCATCTCCGCCGGTTTCGACGAGCACCGCCTGCGCCTCTGGTTGCGCTTTTTCGAATCCGACGACGAGTTCCTCGAACACTTCGACAAACGCGCCCGCTACGACATGGACGGCGTGATCGTCGCCGGCATCGCCCACCCGGCCACCTTCGAGCTGATCAAAAAACTTCACGCCTCCGGCCTGCCGGTCGTCAGCGTGCTCGAAGGCTCCGTCATCCCCGAGGTCGCCAACGTCATGCCGGACGTCCAGCACCAAGGGTATCTCGCCACCGACCACCTGCTCGCGAGCGGCTGCAAACGCATCGCCCATCTGGTGACCACGTCGGCCGCCGATCCTGAAACCAGCCGCCGCTACCGCGGTTTTCTGGCGGCGCACACCCGCCACGGCATCTCCCCCGATCCCGACCTGATATTTCGAGCCCCCAATTATAAACTCAGTTCCGGCGAAGAAGCCGTGCGTCAGTGGCTGGCGCAAGGACTCCAATTCGACGGCATCGTCGCCCAGTCCGACCACCAGGCGATCGGGGCCATTCACGAATTGCTCCGCCGCGGCATCCGCGTGCCCGATGCCGTGCGCGTGGTCGGCGTGGACGACTCCCCCCTCTGCCTCGCCAGCCCCGTGCCGCTCACCTCGGTGACCGCCGAATGGGTCACGGTGGGCCGCCACGCGGCCGACATGATTACCGCCGAAATCGACGGCGAACGCCCCGCCTCCTTGATGATCGCCCCCCATCTGGTCGTTCGCCGCTCCAGCACCCTGCAGCCGCAGCCCTAAGTGACCACCCGCAGGAACTGCTTGGAACCCAACAAACTGACCGGCCTCGAAATCTAGCACTTGATTATTGATCACACGAATGATCTAGTGTCGCTCAACCCCCTTTTCCAACCGGCCATCCCGGTCGCCCTCCCCTCGGAATTTTCGCTTTCCCGCCCTCTTGCTCCCGCCCCGTCCGAGTCGTCCCTTTCGCCCCATGAACGCCCCCCGTGCGTCATCCTTGCTTTCACCCTCCCCGCTCCCGGCTGCCCGTCGCGCAGATAACCGGCGCTCCGGCTTCGCGCTCCTGATCACCATCACGCTGCTGGCGTTCCTCGTCCTGCTGCTGGTGTCCCTGGCCTCCCTCACCCGGGTCGAAACCCAGGTCGCCGCCAACAACCAGCAGATCTCCCAAGCCCGTCAAAACGCGCTCATGGCGCTCAACGTCGCGATCGGCCAGCTTCAGAAATACGCCGGCGCCGACCAACGCACCACCGCCCGCGCCGACCTCGACGGCAACCTCGCCAATGTCACGAACCAGAACGGACGCTGGCTCGGCGTCTACGGCAGCGCGGTCGCCGCCAGCTATGCCGACACGCCTCTGCAGGTTTCCGACAAGCTCGCGGCCGCTTACGACGCCGCCGACCCTCTTCTCAAAAAGGGCTCCCAGGCGCGATTGCTCAACTGGCTCGTCAGCGGAAACGAAAACACCGCGTTCAATCCCGCCACCGACGTGGCCGCCGACGGACATATCACCGCCGCGCCCGCTTCATTTGCGTTCACCCCCGCCAGCACGGTTGATCTCACCACGGTTTCAACCAGCCCCGCCGCGAGCGCAACCCAGGCCCTCCTCGTCGGGCCCAATTCCGTCACCGCCCCGAGCGACTACGTCGCCGCCCCGCTCCGTTCCATCGCGGTGGCTCCTTCACAAATTCCCGGAGCGGCCCCGGCCGGCGGCGACATCAACATCGGTCGTTACGCCTGGTGGGTGGGTGACGAAGGCGCCAAGGCCCGCATCAACCTCTCGGCTTCCACCGTCACCCAACCCGCGCACGCGTTCGTCGCCGCCCAGCGCACCGCGGTCGAACTCGTCGATGGCGTCAACGCGGTGGGCAGCACCGCGGCGTTCGCCACCGGTCAGTTGATCGGACCCGCCGCGTATGATCCGTCCTCTTCGACGATCCCCCGCCTGCTGAGCGGCGCTCAACTGCCGATGTTGTCGTCGGCCCACGCCACCGCGCTGGAGACCGCCCGCAAATTCCGCTTCCACGACCTCACCGCCGCGTCCCAATCCGTCCTGAGCGACACCTACGCCGGAGGCCTGAAAAAAGACCTCTCCGCCGTGCTCGCCACGGGCGCCCCGGCTCCGGCCGATACGGACTACCTGTTCACCCCGGCGTCCACCGCCGCCCGGGATATCTACGGCGTGCCCACGTGGGGAAAACTTCGCTCCTTCGTCCGCCCGCCATCGACCGGCACCGCCCTCATCGAACCCCGCCTGCCGTCCACCACCGACGTCGGCGTGTATCCAATTATAACCTACGTAGCCGCGGGTTTCCAATACGTTAATCAGGGCGGCTCCCTCCGCCTCGCGATGTTCCCCGTCGTCGTGTTGTGGAATCCCTACACCGCCCCGATCAAGGGCGGCACCTATGAGGTCGGCATCAATTCCCTAGGCGGACGGTTTCAACTGCAAAGCCGCATCGGAACCGGCCCCTGGGTGGCGAAGGAAACCCGCAACCTCTCGAACGGCCTCCAGCTCCAGGGCACCGGCACGGCCAAGAGCTACCTCAGGTTTCAAATCGACGCGACCGCCACCAGCCTCCTTCCCGGCGAAAGCCGCATCTTTGCCCTGCAAGGATCCCAAAGCGGTGGAAACTACACCCTCGCCGGCGGCGCCCCCGCCAACGTCCTCACCCCCGGCCTGAATATTCTGGGCCACGTGTTCGCTTCCGACGAAGGTGCCGCCGTGGCCCCCGGCGAGACGGATTTCCGCGTGGCCGGCGACGGCTCCCAGCACGTGCCCACGTATGGCGGCAACTTCCGCAACGAAATGTGCGCCTACCTCGGACAAGTCAGCACCGTGCCTCCCGTCGGCCCGGAAATGCCCCAGGCCGGCAAACCGTGGTATCAAGCGGCCGCGCTCGTCGCCATGTCGGGCACGCCCGCCAGCCCCCTGCTGCAAGAAAGCGTCCCCAATGGCGTCACCGGCGCAGGCCTCTGGGGCGTTTCACTCCAGATGTCGTTCGGCAACCGCGTGCGCTGGATCGCAAACAACAACGTGCGCGCCCCGTTCATGAGCAAGACGGGCATGCCCGGAACACGGGCGATGATTTCAAAGCAGGGCAAGGACACCTGGTTTCAACTCTTCAGCTTCGATCCCAGCCCCGACGGCCGCGCCTCCTCCTCCACCGCCTCGTCGACCACCAGCGGACTCGACGTAAATCCCACCACCGACGAACCGATCGACAGCATTCTCTTCGAGCTGCGCCCTTCCGACCAACCCCTCCTTTCACTCGGCCAGCTGCAACACGCCAACCTCTCGTGGCACCAGGACATCCCCGCCTACCCGCTCGGCAACAGCCTCGCCGACATGTTTCATCTCAACCCCAACAAAACCGATCGCGATCGCCTCTACCGGACCGCCGGCTCCTCGGGTTCCTCCCCGCCCATCAACCTGATCGGCGGACAATACGACATCTCCTACCTCCTCAACCGCGCTCTGTGGGACCGCTACTTTGTCTCCACCGTGCCCCACGCCGGCACCGGCACCAGCAGCGACACCAACACGACCGGCATCCCCGACCTCCTGCCCAACTCCCGGCTCATCCACGACCGCTCCGCCGACCTCCGTGACACCGACAAAGCCGCCGCCCACCTCCTCCTGAACGGAGGCTTCAACATCAACTCCACCTCCGAACAAGCCTGGCGCGCCGTCCTCGGCGGCATCAACCGCCTCGAATACGATCCCGAAGACGCCGCCGCCGCCCCGGGCACACCCCTCAACGCGGCCCTGCCCCGATTTGCCAGACCTCCCGTCGCTCCCGCCTACGACTCATCGAAGACCGACTGGGCCTTCAAAGGTTATCGCCAGCTCACCGAGGAACAGATCGCACAGCTCGCCCGGGAGATCGTCCGCGAAGTGCGCAATCGAGGCCCGTTCATCTCACTCGCGGATTTCGTGAACCGCCGCCTGAAGGACAATCCCGCGTCGACCACGCACGGAACCTCGCCGCTGCTGAGATCGGACGAAACGCTGAAAGGCCCGCTGCAAGCCGCCATCGATGCCACCACCAGCGGCAGCGCCTCGATCAACAACCATCACGGCACCGCGCCTTTCAATTCAGCCATGAACTCCGACGCCACCGACGACGATCAACTCGACGCCGATGGCCTGGTCGGCGGCCGCGTCGCGAACTCCACCACCCTTTCCGTGCCGCCCATCGGATCCAAGTCCGCCTTCGCCCCGCAATTCCTCACCCAGGCCGACGTGCTCTCCAGCATCGGCAGCGGCCTCTCGGCACGCTCCGACACCTTCACCATCCGCACCTACGGCGATGTGCTGAACCCCGTCACCGGCGACATCAGCGGCCGCGCCTGGTGCGAAGCCGTCGTCCAACGCGTCGTCGAACCCGTGCGCCGCAAGAACAACACGGCAACCGATCCCGACTACAACGAACCGGCCGCCGGCACCGCTGCTCAACCCGACTTCGGCCGGCGCTTTCAAATCATTTCCTTCCGATGGCTTTCCTCCAACGATATCTAGACCGGGCCCTCGCCTCCCTGTGTAGCGCCATGCCTTCCGCCCGTTGTAGGGCCGTCGCTCGCGACGTGCCTTCCGTGATGCGAGGCACGTCGCATGCAACGGCCCTCAACCTCTCCGCGCTGATCCTCGCCTGCTGCCTTCCCGTCACCGCTCAAATCACTGCGCCCTCCGAAAAACCACAGGTCACGTTCCGCACGCTCTCGGTGGACCAAGGCGTGTCCGGCCTGTTCTACGACGATCACGGCAAACAAATCGCCCTCTCGGCCGGCGACCTGGGATTTTCCTCGCCCTATCCCTGCCCCGCCAGCGGCCTCGTCGCGCTCTACCGTGAAGTGCCTCCCGTTCCGCCCGAAGAAAAACCACGCCGTGTCCCCGTCACCGAATTCCGCCTCACCGGCGCAGGCCCTCACCTGGTTTTCTTTTCCAGCACGCGCAACCCATCCGATCCCGCCCAGCCCCGGATCAACGCCCTGGTGGTGGATGATTCGTGGACCGTCCATCCAACCGAAACCGTGCGCATCTTCAACTTCTGCAAGACCCCCGCCGGCGTAAAATTCGCCAACCACGTCCTCGAAATCGCCCCCACCCAATCGGAAACCCGCCCCTACCCCGGCGGCCAGCAAGCGTGGTTGAAAGCCGCCGTTCCCGCCGAGGGCAAGTGGCAGGTCCGCATCAGCGGCCCGCAAGCCATCGTTCCCAACACCCGCTCAACGTGGGTCCTGCTCGATCTCCCACCCACCGCGGACCAGCCCGACCGCTACCGCATCCTCGTCCGCAACCTCATCGATTTCTCGCCGGCCCCTGTCGCGAAACCATGACGGTCCTCCTCTGCCGCCCGGCTGCGTTGCTCGCCCTCGCGCTCGTTCCCTGCCTCGCGGCCACGGAGCCCGATTCTCCTCCTCCCGCTTGGACGCCGTCCGGCGTATGGGCCGACCCCGCCTTCTTCCCCCTCGCCGTCTGGGTCCAAAGCCCTTCGCGCGCGCAGGCCTATCGCGCCGCCGGCATCAACACCTACGCCGGCCTGTGGGATGGTCCCACCGAGGAACAACTCACCACCCTCAAACAGGCCGGGCTCTTCGCCATCTGCGACCAAAACGCCGTCGGCCTCCGGCACCTCGCCGACCCGGCCATCATTGCCTGGATGCACGGCGACGAACCCAACAACGCCCAATCGTTGCCGGACAACAAAGGCTACGGCCCACCGATCCCGCCCGCGACGATCGTCGCCAGCTACGCCCGCCTCCGTCGCGCCGATCCGTCGCGTCCCGTCCTGCTCAACCTCGGGCAGGGCGTCGCCTGGGACAACTGGCACGGCCGCGGCGTGCGCACCCGCCACCCCGAGGATTATCCCGGCTACCTCAAGGGCTGCGACATCGCCTCCTTCGACATCTACCCGGCCAACGCCACGCACCCCGAGGTCGCCGGCAAACTCCACCTCGTCGCCGACGGCGTCACTCGCCTCGCGCGCTGGACCGACGAACAAAAACCCGTGTGGACCTGCATCGAAACCACCCGCTTCAACAACGAAGGCCAAAAGCCCACGCCCGTCCAGGTGCGCGCCGAAGTCTGGCAGGCGCTCATCGCCGGCGCGCGCGGACTCATCTACTTCGTCCACCAATTCAAACCGGTCTTCCGCGAAGCCGCCCTGCTCGACGACGCCGAAATGACCGCCACCGTCACCGCGCTGAACCAGCAGATCACCGCGCTCGCGCCCGTGCTCAACAGCCCCGCGCTCCGCGACGCCGCCACCGTGCGCGTCGTCAACCCCTCCGTTCCCATGGCGTTCACCGCGCGACGCCACGACCAGGCGATCCACCTCTTCGCCGCCGCCTCTCGCGACGGCGAAACCGCGGCGACATTCACGGTGCACGGCCTCACCGGCGAGCACCGCGTCGAGGTCCTCGGCGAAAACCGCACCCTCACCGCCCGCGACGGCGTCTTCACCGACCGCTTCACCTCTTGGGATGTGCACCTCTACCGGATCTCCACGGCGACCGTGGCCGCGACCCGGTGAGGTCCTGCGGGCAAGAACGGGATTTATATTCAGTGAGATGCGGGTCGCAGGTTGTGCGAAGCGATTCCGATTCGACCGGCGTTTCCAGACATAGCCGAGCTGAATCAGGTGGAACGCGTTGCGGCAAAGCTCCGCCCAAACCAGCGCGTTGAGGTCAACGCGCTCCACCTGTGAAGCGTTCAGTTCGGCTACAGTTTTTATCTAAACGGCTCTAACGCCCTATCGGTGCTGGCGGCGCGTGGCCACACGTCCGCCGCCATATTCGAATGCTCCGATGTCGGGGTGCGCATCACGGGGCACCTCATCGATATCGAGCACCGGCGCGAGCGTCGCCGATCCGGCATCACGCGCCTTGCTGCCCGCGATCAGCATAAAATTGAAGCCGGCGTAATTCACGAAATGCTCCTCCGGATTCGTGCTCACCAGATTGTGATCCTCCGTGCCGATGTCCTTCGCGTTGGTCATCGCCCACACGAGATTGTTGCGCACGGTGTTTCCGGTCGAAGGACTCTTGTTCTTGTGCGCGGTCACCTTCAGCCATGGGGCGATATCATGGCCGTTGATGGGATTTTTGATGACCGTGTTATTCACGATGCGACAATTGCGCGCCCCATAAAAAGCGATGCCCTGATATTGGTCGGTCACCACGAGGTTGTTTTCGACCGTCCAATTTTCAAAGAAGCCATCGAAACACCCGATCCCTTGCATCCGGCTCTTCAGCGGCTGGTCCGGATCGGTGTAACTGATGAACGTGTTGCCGCGCAGCGTGACGTTTTTGACGACGCCCGAGCCCACCTTCTCGCCGCCGCGTCCGCCGCTCCAGCTCTGAAAGCCATCGTCGTGATTGGCGTCCACCGCAAAGGCGTTCTTCACGAGGTTGTAGTCGTAGACGGTGTCGTCCGACAGTCCGCGAATGCCGTCCGCTGAAAAGTTCGCGATCGTGTTGCGCGAGACGCGCGAACCGACGCACTCGCGATTTAAAACAATCCCGTGATTGATCGCCGAAATCCGGTTGTTCCGGAGCGTCGTCGCCGGAGCAAAGGACGTGATCCCTCCGCATGCGCGCGCCAGCCAGTCCTCTTTCGTCCACCCGGCAATGCTGCCCGCCGAATAAAGATCGCAGTCTTCGAGGGTGATCGCGCGGCTGCTGGCGTTGATTTTGACGAGGATGACTTTCCCCGGTGCGCCGGAGATCTCGGGACTGATCCTGAGGCCGGATGCGATCCAGTGGGCCGCGTTGTCAAACGTGAGCGAACGGAGTCCCGGTTTGTGCCCAGGCTGCGCCGTGATTGTCACCGCGCCATCCGCCTTGCCCTTGACCACCGGCTCCCCGTGATAGCCATCGCGTAAATAAATCACATCGCCGGCGGCGAACGTTTTGCCGGCGGTGAAAACCGCCTCCAGCGTGCTCCACGGCCGGGCGGATGTGCCCGGATTGGCCATGTCGCCGGACGCAGGGTCGACGTAATAACCGGCCGCCGAAACGACCGGGACGACCCACCGGATCGCGAGGGCCACCAGGCAAGCCAGGCGCATCAATTGGAGAGAGCGAAGGGGAATGTGCATAAAATGGATATGGCAACGAAGACCGCCACGGAAAAAGTCGCCATGGCGTCCGCTGCCTAACGCCCGATCGCGCCGGCCCAGCTGGTGGCGACCATGAACTCATCGCCGGACATCAACCGGCTGCCCTTGAACTCCACGCGGTCGAACGTGCCGACGTCGATGTTGCGCAACAGGGCGGATGGCGTGGCGGGCGGATTCGGACCCGGCTCGGGGTTCACAAACAGATCCACCTCGTCGTTGTTTGCACCGGAGGTGAATTGGATGCGCACGACGAGCAGGGTCGTCTGGTTCTGGGTGATCGCCGTGTCGCTCGCCGCGACCATTGTCCCCTTCGCCACCGCCCATTGCGGCGCCGGGCCCGTGTCGCCGATCGTCAGCTTGATGCCGCCCCCCGCGCTCGCTCCCGCCAGGTTGACCGCACCGATCAACGCCCCCGTCGCATCCGCCCCGTCGGCGCGCAGCAGCACGCCGACCCACAGCGTCGTGCCGGCTTTGCCCAGACGGTAAACGTCGTCACCGTCGAGCACCCGGTAGTCCGGCGGCATCGCACTGGGATTGATCGACCGGGCGGCCACCCGATTACTCGTGAACCGCAGGGCATTTCCCAGCCCGCGGATCGCCTCCGTGGAGAGACCGGGGGCGATCACGTCGTTGCTGCTGCTCCACGTCGCGCCCGTCCAGCCGAAGTCCGAGGCGGAATCGGGGGCCGACTTGATCGTGGCGGCAGGCGCATAATCGAACGGCTCACAGGCAATCGGCCCGCTGTAGTCGAAGGTGTCGCCGCTTTCCTCGTTGGCGTTCAGCGAAAAGGCGGCCGATGCGAATAAAAGAGCCGTGATAGTTTTCATCGCCCGATGGCCGTCGCCCAGTGGGTCGCGAGGGTGAACTCGTCACCCGACATCAACCGGCTGCCCTTGAACTCCACGCGATCGAACGTGCCGATATCGACGTTGCGCAACATGGCCGACGGCGTGCCGGGCGGATTAATGCCCAGGGACGGGTTGACGAAAAGGTCTACCTCGTCGTTCATCGAGCCGGCGACGAATGTGATGCGGACGACGAGCAGGGTCGTCTGGTTTTGCGTGATCGTCGTGCCGCTCGCCGCGACCGTCGTGGCCTTCGCCACCGCCCACTGCGCGGCCGTGCCCACGTCACCGACCGTCAGCTTGACGCCGCCGCCGGTGCTCGAACCCGACAGGTTGATCCCGCCCAGCAAAGCACCCGTCGCATCGGCTCCGTCCGCACGCAGCAGCACGCTGAGCCACAGCGTCGTGCCGGTCTTTCCCAGGCGATAAACGCCGTCGCCATCGAGCACCCGGTAATCCAGCGGCATGGCATTCGGATCGAGCGAACGGACCGCTGCGATGTTGCTGGTGAACTGGAGTGTGTTTCCGGTTACAGGAAGCGCGCCCTGCGAAAGTCCGGGGGTGATCACGTCGTTGCTGCTGCTCCAGGTCGTTCCGGTCCAGCCAAAGTCCGAGGCGGAGTCGGCCGCCGAGCTGACGGTGGTCGTCGCCGCATAGTCGAACGGCTCGTAGGCGATCAACCCGGCATATTCGAACGCACCGATGTCAGGCGCGGCGTCGCGGGCCATCTCGTTGAGATCGAGGGCGGGCGCGAGCGTGGCCGAGCCGGTGTCGTGCGCCGTGCTGGTGGACAGCAGATTGAAGTCGAGCCCCGCATAATTGACGAAGTGGGCGGTCGGGCTGGTGCTGATGAGGTTGGTGTCGACGGTGCCGACAGTTCCCTGGTTGGACATGCTCCAGAGCAAATTATTGCGCACGGTGTTGCCGCTGGAGGCGGTGCCGTTTTTGTGCGGCGCGACCCGCAGCCACGGGGTCATCGTGAAGGCGTTGATCGGATTCTTCATCACGGTGTTGTTGATCAAGCGGCAGTTGGTCGCCCCGTAGAAGGAAATGCCCTCGTATTGGTTCGTGACGACGAGGTTGTTCTCGACCGTCCAGTTGTCGAAAAATCCGTCGAAGCAACCAATCCCTTGCATGCGGCCTTTGAAGGGCTGCGCGGGGTCGGTGTAGCTGATGAACGTATTGCCGCGCAACACCACGTTGCTCACCGTGGCGCCGCCCACGGGGACGCCATTGCGACCGCCGCTCCAGCTCTGGAAGCCGTCGTCGTGGTTGTCGTCGATCGCGAAAGAATTTTGAACGAGGTTGTATTCGTAGACCGAGTTGCTGGAGAGGCCGCGAATGCCGTCGTAGGCGAAGTTCGTGATCGTGTTGCGCGACACCAGGGAGCCGGTCGCCTCCTGATTCACGATGACTCCGTAATTGATGTTGGAGATCCGGTTGTCGCGAATCGTCGTGGTCGGCGCGAACGTCGTGATGGCGCTGCCTGAACGCGTGAGCCAGTCCGCCTCGGTCCAGCCGGCGATGCTGCTTTCCGAATAGAGATCGCAGTCTTCGAGGGTGATCAACTGGCAGCTGTTGTTGATCGTCACCAACATGATCTTCGCCGGCGTGCCGGAGGTCTCGGGGCTGATTTTCAGACGCGAGACAACCCAGCGCGAGGCGTTGCTGAACGTGAGCGAACGCACGCCGGGGGCATGTCCCGACTGCGCGGTGATCGTCACGGTGGCGGTCGGGTTGCCCTTGACCGTGGGGTTCCCGTGATAGCCATTGCGCAGGTAAATCACATCGCCGGCGACAAAGCTTTTGTTGGCCGTGAAAACCGCTTCAAGCGTGCTCCACGGGCTGGCCGAGGTGCCGGGATTGGTCATGCTGCCGGTGGCGGGATCGACATAGTAACTGGTCGCCGAGGCGACCGGGACGAACAGGAGAACAAAAACAGGGGCGATGAGGCGGCGCACCGAAGCGCCGGCGGACAGGGTAACGAAGTGCATGGGGGATGTGCATTCAGGTTGGGGTAAACCACGGCGAAAGCTGCCGTGGCGAAAGCTTAAGGGGAAAACTCCCCGGAGATCGGAAAGGCGGGGGCGGACCTCCGGGCCGCCTGGCTTGCGACCGGCGGACGCGAGGGTCCCGTCCCGCCCGGGCGGGCGAAACTCAGCAACGACGACGGCGGATCATCACGCCGGCCAGGGCCAGCCCGCCGAGCATCACCGCATATGTGGACGGCTCGGGAATGGCGGCGAACGACAGATAACCCTGCGAGTCGATCAATGCCTCGAAGCCATTGATCGTGATTTGGGAAAGCTGCGTTTCCGTGAGGCCGGCGGCGCTCGTTCCGATGCGCACGCTGTCCGTGCCCGTGTTGAAATTGACGATGTTGAGCGTGGTCAGGCTCGTCCAAGCGATGCCGTTGCTGGCGGAGAACACCAGGGCGGACGCGCCCGAGCCGAGGTCGATCGTCGAGTTGGCCGTAAGCGAAAGCGTTCCCAGTGTTTCGCCAAAGCCGCCGGTCGCAAACGTGCCGCCGGAGAGCACCAGATTGCTGGCGTCGGCAATGCGATTGGCCGCGCCCAGAGCCAAGGTGCCTTCGCTCACGGTGGTGGTGCCCGTGTAAGTGTTGTTGCCCGAGAGCGTCCAGGTGCCCGCGCCGGCTTTGATGAGTGCAACCTTGCCTGCACCGGCGCCGTTGCCGATCACGCCGGTGACCTCGTCGCCGAGCGTGCCGCTGCCGCTCAGTTGAACGTTCGCGGTCTCGGTGCTGAGCGAGGTGTCGTTGGCCACGAGGGAACCGCTGAGTTTGAGCGCGCCGGTCGCGCCGGTCGTGTCGATGACCCGGCGATTCGCGGCGTTGGAGGACGCCCGCAGGGTGATCGTCTTGTTGGAGGTTTCACCCGCACCGGTGTAGTTGAGCGTTTGAACGGTGGACGAGGCGCCCGTTTCGCCGATGATGATCGAACCGGTGCCAAGGCTGCCGGCCGCACCCGTGTTGCCCAGGCTCTTGATGGACACCTTCACGTTTCTTCCCGAGGTGCCGATCACCGCCCCGCCGCTAAAATCGTTCGCCGTATTGTTGATCTGAAACTCCGCCGTCGTTCCGGCCGGCGACGTGGTGCTGTTGAGAAAATTAATGCCCGCGGTGGTCGCCGAGCTGATTTTCCCGTTCACGATCAACGTTCCACCCGCCGCTTGGGAAAAGTTCTGAAACGATCCGTTTCTGCCAAGGATGATCGCCGAACTGATCGTATTGGTGCCGCTCGTGTTTTGGGCGACGATCGCGGAGGTGGAGTTATTCAACCGCAGCGAAAAACCACCGGTGCTGGTGATATCGTAACCGCTGGCGGTGGTATTGAAGAGCAGTTGGGCCAAGGTCCAGTTGGCGCTCACGTTGGGATTGGCAACCGACGTGCCTCCGAACGTGGCAATATCGGCGTTGCTGGTATTGGAAGTCCCCGTCACGCCCGGCACGCCGGCCGACCAGTTCCCGGCGGTTTGAAAATCGGTGCCGCCCGAGTTGCTCCACGTGCTGCTGGCCGCATGCAACCCGGCGGGAATGGCGAGCACACTCGATAACGACGCAAGGAGATAAAAACGACGCAGAGGCGCGTTGGCGACAGGACGGATGAAACCAGGGTTCATGGGGACGAGGGGGTGGGTTGGAGGTTCATTAAACCAGCGCCCGGACTGGGGAGCGCTGATTCAAAAGGGGAGGAACGGAGAGGTGCCGACGAAACGAACGAAATTAAAGCTTGATCACACGAATGATCTTACGCTTTTTTGAAGTCAAGCGCGCTTTTTATCGCCCCTAGAATTTGATCATTCCTGTGATCATGTTCCGCGTATTCCCGCCCCGCCGCTATCACCGGCTTTCCTCTGATATTTTCGTGTAATTTTTTATTCTTAAGCCTCTTACGATGGATACCCCCCGGCTTTCACTACTCCTTTGCCTCAGTTGCTCGTTTTTACCTTTTCGAGTCTGCGCCCAGAAACCTGACTCCGCCGAAGGGCTCCTCAACGCCGCCCTGCCCGCGTATGGAGCGCAGCTTTCGTTCGAGGCCTCCGCCACGGCATTCAAGGACCGCAAATCCTCCGTCTCCGAGCTGGTCGATGGCACCTCGAACACGCGTTTCGTCGTCACCGGCGCACCTTACACCGTCACGATTTCGCTGCCGTTCCCGGTCAACGTAAACCGCCTCGCCCTGCTCCAGTCCACCAAGGTCACCGAAGCCGCCCCCAAGGACCTCGAGGTCTCCTTCGACGCCACGCCTCCCGTCCCTTTTACCCTCCACCCCACCCGCCCGGCCCGCAACAAACCCGCCTGGCAGGAATTTCCCGTCGGGCGCCCGGTTCAACAGGTCAAAATCACCGTGCTTTCCCACCATGCGGGAACAGTTGCGTGGGGCGGCTTGGGCGAAATCGCCCTCCTCACCGACGAGCCCCTCGACAAAAAATTCGCCATTCCCGGCTACGAGGCCGGCTCCCCCGCTTTCGTCCACGTCGCCAATCCGGCCTCGGTCGCCACCGCGCCCCGCGTCGCCCTTCCTCCTCGCGCGCAACCCGGCGAATTTCCCCGCTTGCTCTTCACCCCCAAGGAACTGGCCGCCTTCCGCACCGAGCTCAACGCCTCCGAACGAGGCCGCACCACCCTCCAGCAACTCCTCAATCTCGCCAGGGGCCAGCTCGCCCATCCCGAGTTCCCCAGCCCCGAAGACACCGCCGCCAACCGGGCCGATGCCCGGCACATCGCCCTCGCCCACCGCGCCCAAACCCTCGGCCTCGCCTTTGCCCTCACCGGCGATGCCGCCTGCGCCCGGCACGCCCGCGACATCCTCCTCGGTTATGCCAAACGCTACGAAAGCTATCCGCGCCATTCCGGTCGCAACAAAAACGACAGCGCCAAAGTGATGTTCCAGCGCCTCTCCGAGGCCATGTGGTTGATTCCCCTGCTGCAAAGCTACGACTACCTCCGCGCCAGCGATGTCCTCACCCCCGCCGACATCCACACGATCGAAACCGCTCTCATCCGCCCCGCCCTCCTCGAAATCCGCCGCCGCGACCCCGCCGCCGAAGTCGCCGACCGCGCCCGCAAAGACGCCGGCTGGCGCACCTCCGTCCCCCCGCCCTCGCGCCAGGGCAAGTTCCCCAACTGGATCAACTTTTACAGCACCGCCACCCTCATGGCCGGCTCCCTCATGGACGACCGCGACTTGATGGACCTCGCCGCCGCCGACTTCCGCGCCGCCATCGCCACGGGTATCGGCGATGATGGCATGTGGGGCGAAGGCGCGATCGGCTACCAACTCTTCGCCATGAGCGTGATGGTTCCCGGCTTCGAAGCCGCCGCCCGCCAGGGCATCGACCTCTGGAACGTCCTCGACGGGCGGTTCAAGCGGCTCTTCGACACGCCGCTCCGCTACGCCTACCCCGACGGCACCCTTCCCGGCATCAACGACTCCGGCCGCGGACGCCTCGGCACCTGGCAATCGATGGTCTATGACTACGGTTACCTCCGCTACGGCGACCCCGCCTACGCCTTCGTCGTCAACGCCAGCCCCCGCCAGCTCCAGACCTCCGAGGGCGTCTACGCACCCACCCGCGTTTACGAGCTTCTCCCCGAACCGTCCGCCCTGCCCGGCGGCAGCACGCTCTTCGACAGCCTCGGCTACGCCGTCCTCCGCGATAAAAACAAGTATTCGCTTCTCAAATACGGTCCGCACGGCGGCGTTCACGGCCACTACGATCGCCTCAACCTGATCCTTTTCGGCGAAGGCAAAAACGGCGCCCGCGACGAACTCGGCGGCGAACCCCGGTTTCATCCCTACACCGACCCGCTCCATGACGAATGGACGATCCACACCGTCGCCCACAACACCGTCACCGTCGACGAACGCACCCAGGCCGCCGGCGAGGGCCGCCTGCTGCTCTACGAGGACACCCCCGCGCTCAAGGTCATGCGCGCCCAATCCACCTCGTCCTACCCCGGCGTGCTCCTCGATCGCACCGTGATCGTCACCCCCGGCGCGATCATCGATCTTTTCCACGGACGCAGCGCCCTCCCGCACACCTGGGATCGCACCCTGCGCTTCAACGGACCCCAGGAAAACTTCCCGCCCGCCTCCGCCGCTCCTGCCCCGCTCGGTCCGACCGACGGCTATGAACACCTCCAGGTCGTCGCCCGCCGGGCCGCCCCCGGCGATTGGTCCGCCTCTTGGGCCACAAAAGCCGGCCGCCTCTCCGTCATCGCCCCCGCCGTGCCCGGCCGCGAACTCATCCAGGCCACCGGCCCCGTCGACGTGCAGGCCAACCTCCTCCGCCTCACCGGCACCTCCGCCGACTTCCCGCTCATCCACACGCTCGACGGCTGGCCCGGCCGCGTGAAATCCGCCCGCTGGTCCGCCACGCCCGAAACCGGCGTCCTCGAAGCCGTCCTTGAAGACGACGCCAACTCCCGCCTCACCGTCATCGTCGCCCAACGCACCAGTGCCTGGAAAGCCGCCGGCTGGTCCAGCGACGCCCGCGTGCTCGTTGCCCAACGCACTGGCGGCGACACGCGCCTCTTCATCGGCGGCGGCACCTTCGCCGAAAACGACTCGGTCACTGTCCGCCAGCCCGCCATTGGCAACCACCTCGCCCAGGTCACCGCCGGCGAAGTGCGCATTCTCTCCACCTGGACGGCGCCACCCACCCGTGGCCCTGAGCGTGAGCCCAAGGATCGATTACCCCCGGATCCCACCCCCCTCAAACCATGAACGCCACGCCCTTGGCCGCCATGATCCTATCAAGCCTCGCCCTCGCCCCGTTGCCAGCTCCGGCCGCGATGCCGCTCGTCCCCACGTCACCTCCGTCGCTCGCCCTCCACGCGGGCGACGTCCTCCTGCATTTCGATCCGCCCGAAACCCACGAGTTCCAATCCCTCTCCAAAGACGGCGCGCCCCCACCGGCCATCGCGGACTACCAGCCCTCCTTCGCGTCGCAGGACACCTGGCCCGGCGCGCTGCGGCTCACCCCGGATTACGACACGACCCGCACTCACATCCTCGGGAATTTCTTCCGCAGCTTCCGCCCGGAGACCCTTCACGTCACCTCCCTCGACGGCGCCCGCGTTTACCAACGCGATGTCGATTTCGTTTACCACGAAGACGCCGGCCTCATTGCCAACAAAGACGGCCGCATGAAAGGTCGCGTCGTCGCCCGCGCCAAGGCCGCCCTCCAGCGCCTCGATCTCGTGCAACGCGACACCGCCGGCCGCCCTTCCGTCAAAAAAGGCGCCTCCGCCTGGCTCTGCCCCGTTTTGCCCGAGCCCGACCCCGGCTGCACCGCCGTGGCGGGCATCTATCTCGCGCCCTGGCGCGCGGCTCGAAATCCGCATTATGATCAAGACCCCGGCCTTCTCGCCGGCGCCTCCGGCTACGCAATCACCGCCCGCGAGATTTTTCTCATTCAGCCCGCCGCACCCGCCGCCACGCTCTTTCCCGAAAACCTCGCCACCACGCGCGCCAAACTCCACTCCGGCCACCCCCTGAAAATCGCCTTCCTCGGCGACAGCATCACCCTCGGCGCCGAAGCCACCCGATGGTGGGAAGACCGCTACGACGAACACTCCACGCCGTGGAAAGGCCGCCTCGTTCATGCCCTGCGCACCCGCTTCCCCGCCTCGACCCTCTCCGTGATCGAGGCCTGGCGCGGCGGCACCCCCGTCGCCTACGGCCTTGAAAAACTGCCGTGGGTCCTCGCCCAACAACCCGATCTCGTGATCGTCGCGTTCGGCGCCAACGACGCCGACGGCCCGGCTGGCGGTGCTCCCCGCACGTCCGTCGCCGCATTTGGCGAAGCCCTCGCCACGCTCGCCGCCCGCTCGCGCGCCGCCGGCGCCGAGGTTCTCTTCGTCACGCCTTTCCCCCTGCATCCCTGGTTGCGCAACGGCGCGGCCCAACGCCTCGCCGACGACTACATTCCCGTCCTGAAACGCACCGCCGCGCGCGAGGGCGCCGCTGTCGCCGACGTCCACACCGACTACGTGAACCTCAACACCCGGGGCATTCCCTACTGGAGTCAGAACCACAACTGGACGAACCATCCCGGAGACTTCGGCCATCGCGTCTACGCGGACACCCTCCTCCGCTGCCTGGCCCCCGACCCGCAATAATCCCGCACCACGGATCCCGTCGTGGTCCCGAGCCCGAGCTCAGGAGCGCCCGTCATCCGCGTGATGGGTTATTGAATACAGTTCGCAACGGCAGGAGGCAGGCCGCTCCACCGTCCGGCATTGTTTTAACAATCCGTCCGTCCCGGCGAACGCCTTGTCATGCCGTTTGCCCTACACCGCCCTGCCGCAGATTTACCTCGGAGAACCCTCCCGTCCGCTGAATGCGGAGCACAGGTCCTGACACCGCCCGTGTATAGCACTTTAGACGAGAGAAGTTTGAGATTCATCTCTCAACCGAGGACTCCTCTGGACAACCGCGGAATATATCTTTCGCATACAGCTTCCGCGTCGCCCCACCCGTCCCCCGCAACACGGCCACTCCCCTTCGCCCCCTGCCCTGAACCTCGCCCACACTTTCTCTTCCGCGCCCCCGACCCACGATCATCCCCGCCCTCAGGCCGCTCACCGCATTCCTCTCCCGCCCACCAACACCCTCGCTTTCCATCATGTCCGACTCCACCGAAGAACCCCTCCCCCCTGCAGCGCCCGAGCCTGAGGCTTCCGCCGCCGTCGAATCCATCTCTCCCGTCGGCCCCGAACAAATCGAATACTGCCGCCAGGTTTACGCCGCCATTCAGAACGAACTGGCCAAGGTCATCGTCGGCCAGCAGCAGGTCGTCGAAGAAATCCTCATCGCGATCTTCACCCGCTCGCACGCCCTCCTCGTCGGCGTTCCGGGCCTGGCGAAAACGCTCCTCATCTCGACCCTCGCCGACACCCTGCACATGAGCTTCAAGCGCGTGCAGTTCACGCCCGACTTGATGCCCTCCGACATCACCGGCACCGAGGTCATCTACTCCGACCCCGCCACCGGCGAACGCAGCTTCCGCTTCATCAACGGCCCCCTCTTCGCCAACATCGTCCTCGCCGACGAAATCAACCGCACGCCCCCCAAGACCCAGGCCGCCCTCCTCGAGGCCATGCAGGAGCGCCGCGTCACCGTCGGTGGCAAGACCCACAAGCTTCCCGCCCCATTCTTCGTGCTCGCGACGCAAAATCCGCTGGAGCAGGAAGGCACCTACCCGCTCCCCGAGGCGCAGCTCGACCGTTTTATGTTCCTCATCCGCGTCGGCTATCCGTCCGACGCCGAGGAGCTGGAAATCATGAAGCGCGCCTCCGCCAAGGGCGAACAACCGCAGGTCGTCATCGACGCCGAGCAGGTCATCGCCCTCCAGGAAATCGTGAAGTCGATGCCCGTCGCCGATCACGTTTACCACTATGCCAAGCGCCTCGTCCGCGCCACCCGCACCGGCGAACCTGATGCCATGGAGCCCGCAACCAAGTGGCTCAGCGTCGGCGCCGGCCCGCGCGCCAGCCTCTCGATGATCACCGCCGCCAAGGCCCACGCCGTCATTCACGGCCAGAACCACACCGGTTGTGAAAACGTCGCCGCCGTCGCCCACGCGATCCTCCGGCACCGCATCGCCGTCAACTTCACCGCCCAGAGCGAAGGCGTCACCACCGACGCCGTCATCACCGAACTCCTCCAGTTGATCCCCGCCAACCAGCCGCTGGCCTGAGTCCGCCCAACCCGTGGCCCTGAGCGTGAGCTCAGGGATCCGTCCCCCGTCCCCCCATGGCCGCCACCCATACCCTCCTCGATCCCGACACGCTTTCGCGCGCCGAACCGCTCGGCCTCTTTGCGCGCCGGGTCGTCGAGGGCTATCGCGTCGGCGAACACCGCTCTCCGTTCAACGGCTTCGCCATCGAGTTCTCCCAGCACCGCGAATACGCCCCGGGCGACGATCCACGCCACCTCGACTGGAAGATCCTCGGCCGCTCCGACAAGTATTACATCAAGCAATACGAGCAGGACACCAACTTCGTCGCCCACCTCCTCCTCGACGGCTCCGCCTCGATGTCGTTCGGCTCCGGCAGTGTCACCAAAATCCACTACGCCCGCGGACTGGTCGCCTGCCTCGGCTTCCTGATCCTCCAGCAGCGCGACGCCGTCACCGCCACGATCTTCGACGACCGCCCGCGCGAGACCTTCCCGCGCACCGACAGCCTCGGCAAGATCCACAACCTCTGCACCCGCCTCACCGGCTTCACCCCCGGCCGCCCCGGCAACATCCGCGCCTGCCTTCAGGACTACGCCGCGCGGCTCAGCGCCCGCGGCATCGTCGTGGTCATCAGCGACCTCCTCGACGACCCCGCCGACCTGCTGCAAGGCCTCCGCCGCCTCAGCCTCACCCGCAGCGAGGTCATCGTTTTCCAGGTGCTCGACCACGAGGAGATCACCTTTCCGCTCGAGGGGAACATCCGCTTCATCGGCCTGGAGGACGACTCGCGTCTCCAGACCAATCCCGCCGATCTCCGCAAAAGCTATCTCGCCGCCTTCAACGAACATCAAAAAGCCGTCCGTCGCGTCTGTGAACAATGCGGCGTGCACTACACGTTGTGCGACACCAGCCGCCCCCTCGCCGAGGCCCTGACCGGCTACCTCGCCTTCCGCTCCAAAGCCGGCTGACCCGCCCCATGCCCGCCCCATTCGTCATTCGTCATTGGTCATTCGTCATTGCGGGGGCGGCCCCCGCCACCGCCTGATGCAATTCCTCGCCCCCGCCGCCCTCGCCGGACTCGCCGCGCTCTCCCTGCCGGTGATCATCCACCTGCTCAACAAACTCCGCATCCGCGAAGTGCGTTGGGCCGCGATGCGCTTTCTCCTCGCCGCCGCCCAGAAGAACCAGCGACGCGTCAAGATGCAGGATCTTCTCCTGCTCATCCTCCGCTGCCTCGTCCTCGCGCTGATCGTCTTCGCCTTCGCCCGTCCCACGTTCGAAAAAATCGCCAAATCCAGCCTCGTCGCCGGCGATCCGCTCACCGTCATGGTCCTCCTCGACCAGTCCGCCAGCATGGGCGTGAGCGACGGCGTCGAGACGCGCTTCGCCGCCGCCCGCACCGCCACGCTCAATTTTCTTGAGGAACTTCCCTCCGGTTCCGCCGCCGGTTTGCTGCTCGTCAACGACAGCTACGCCAGCCCCGTCTCCCGCCCGTCCCGCGACCTCTCGCTCGTCCGCCGCAGCGTCGAACTCGCCAGACTCACCGACCGCGGCACCGACTTCCAACCCGCGATCCGCGCCGCCGTCGAAGCCCTGCGCAATCTCCCCGGCCGCCGCGAGGTTCATCTCTTCACCGACAACCAGCTCACCGGCTGGCGCGCCCTTGAACCCGTCCGTGAATTCCTGAAGACCGCACCCGACATCAAGGTCGTCATCACCACCCCCGCCGCCTCCCCGGCCTCCGCCGCGAACTCCGCCCGCAACCTCGCCGTCACCCACCTCAAGCTCGACACCGCCATCCCCGTCGCCGGCCAGCCCCTCCGCGTCCTCGTCGAAGTCACCAACACCGGCGAGATCCCCGCCGACGGCGTCCGCCTCGCCATCGCCGTCGACGACGACGCCCCGTCCGCCGATGCCGTCATCAGCAACCTCGCCCCGGGAGGCACCCGCTACGTGCCCCTCCTCGTCCGCCTCCCCGGCACCGGCTTCCACACCCTCACCGCCTCGCTCCCGCCCGACCGCCTCGCCTTCGACAACCGCCGCACCCTCGCCCTCGAAATCGCCCCCGCCCGCGACGTGCTCATCGTGGAATCCCGCCGCGGACCCGCCCCCTGGCAGGGCACCGGCCACTTCCTCGCCACCGCCCTCGCGCCCGTCGACGAGGAATCCGCCTCGCGCCACTACCTCCACGTCACCCGCACCACCGCGGCCGACCTCGATCCGTCCAAGCTTTCCGGATACGCCGTCATCTTCCTCGCCGCCGCCGACGCCCTCCCCCCGCCGGTAATGACCGCCCTTGCCTCCTTCGTGAACGACGGCGGCGGCCTCGTCGTCATGCCCGGCGACGCCACGCCCGCCGGCGTCTTCCTCGACGCACCCTGGCCCGACCTCCTCCCCGCCGCCATCAACCTCCCCGTCGAACCTTCGCAAGGCGCGATCGAGCCCGCCCCCTACAATCACCCGCTCCTCACGCTCTGGAACGACCCCGCCGCCGGCAACCTCGCCGCCCTTCGTTTCGCGAAAATCTTCTCCCTCGACCCCCTCAAACTCCCCGAAGTCTCCACCGCGCTCCGTCTCGCCGACACCTCCCCGGTCATCATGGAACGCACCGTCGGCAAGGGCCGGGTCGTCCTGTTCGCCGCCCCGCCCGTGCCCACCTGGACCAATCTTCCGCTGCACCCCGCCTTCGTCCCGCTCATGCACCGGCTCTACGCCGCGACTGCGCGCGCCTCCTCCCTCAAGCTCAACCTCGCCCCCGGCGACACCTTCCAGGCACCCGTCCCCATCGAGCAGCTCAACCGTGATGTTTACGTTCGCGGCCCCGCCGAGGATGCAAAACCCGTTGCCACCGGTCGCACCGAACTTGTCGGCACGCAGGCCATGCTCCGCGTCCGCACCGCCTCCTCCGCCGGCCGCCACACCGTCTACGTCGGCCAGAACGAACGCCCCGACTTCTACTTCGCCGTGCAACCCCCCGCCGACGAATCCGACCTCAAGTCCGCCCCCGCCGACATCCTTACCTCCACCGGCATTCCGACCTCCAGCTCGCCGTCCTCCGCCGCTCCGTCCTCCGTCCCTCCGCCCTCGACCCCGCTCCTCACCGCGCAACAGCTCTGGATGATCGCCCTCGCCGCCGCCGCCTTCCTCTCCTGCACCGAGCTTCTGCTCGCGCTGCGTTCCAGCCGCTCCCGCTAAAACGACCCATGGACTGGCTTCGCACCCTCTTCTATCCCGGTTCCGCCAGCGGCGGCGGCTCCACCACCACGATCTCCTTCGAAGGACTCGACCCCGGCTGGGCGCTCCTGTCGTGGATTGTTTTCGCCCTCCTGCTCTGGTGGCTCCACGCCCGCCTCCTCACGACCACCTCCCGCGGCAAACGCGTTGTCATCACCGGCCTGCGCCTGCTCTTCGCCGCCGGCCTGCTCTTCGCCGCCACCCGGCCCGTCCTCATCACCACCCTCGTCGAAAAAGTCCGCCAAAAGCTGATCGTCCTCGTCGACGCGTCCGCGAGCATGGACCTCGCCGACCTCCGCTCCTCCCCCGAGGACCGCGCCCGCGCCCTCATCGCCTCCGGAAAACTTTCCCCCGACGGCGGTCTCTCCCAGACCGTCCCCGCCGACGCCGGCCGCCCCACCCGCCGCGAGGTCCTCAAATCCCTCGCCGCCAACTCGCGGCTCAACCTCTGGTCGCAGCTCAACGACCGCGCCGAACTCGTCTTCTATTCCTTCGGTCACGACGCCACCGAAAATCCCCCGCCCGCCGCCGGCACCGACGGAGTCGCCGTGGCCAAGGCCTTCTTCGAAACGCTCCCCGCCGCCGACCAGACCACCGCCCTCGGCGAAAGCCTCCGCCAGGTCCTCGACCGCCACCGCGGCGAACCCCTCGCCGGCGTCTTCGTGATGACCGACGGCGCCAGCAATCGCGGACTCGCCCCCGCCGAGGCCGCCTCCGGCGCCCGCGCCGACGGCGTGCCGCTCTTCCTCTACGGCGTTGGCGTCACCGAGCCCAGGGACGTCGCCCTCGCCTCCGCCGACGCCCCGCGCATCGCCTTCTTGAAGGAACGCGTCACCGTTCGCGTCCGCCTCACCGCCAACGGCTATGAAAACCAGCCCGTCATCGTGTCGCTGCGCGATCCCTCGGCCAAAGGCGCCGCGCTCGCCGAGACCACCGTGACCCTCCCCGCCCGCGGATCCGTCGACACCGACCTCTCCTTCATCCCCGAAAAACACGGCGAACAATCCCTCGAGGTCGCCGCCAGACCGCTCGAAGGCGAGGCCAGCACCGGCAACAACGTATCCACGGTTCGCATACGGGTGATCGACAACCGCGTCCGCGTGTTCATGATCGACCAGGAACCCCGCTGGGACTGGCGCTACCTGCTCGACTTCCTCCAGGACGACCGGCGCCTCGCGCTCAAATGCGTGCTCCTCGACGGCGACCCCAGCCTCCTGAAGCTGCCCAACACCCCGTTCATCGCAAAACTCCCCGACGACCGCGCCGCGCTCTACGACAGCGATATCATTCTCCTCGGCGACGTCGACCCCGTCCGCCTCGGCCGCGAACGCATGCAGCTCATCCGCGAATGGGTGGACCAGGCCGGCGGCGGCCTCGTCTTCCTCGCGGGCCCCAACCACAACCCGCGCTCCTACGCCGGCACCCCGCTCGAACCGCTCCTCCCCGTGGTTCCCTTCTCCGGCCCCGCCGACCAGTTCGCCGCCCGCCATCCCGAGCCGGTCAAGCTCGCCCTCACCTCCGCCGGCGCCCGCTCCCCGCTTCTCCGCCTCGCCGAAGGCGAACGGGAAAACTCCGCCGCCTGGAAAAAATTCCTCGGCGTCCGCTGGACCGCCAAGGTCTCCCGCGCCCGCCCCGGCGCCGAGGTGCTCCTCGTCGACCCCTCCCCCGCCCGCGCCACGCCTTCCGGCCCCGGCCCCGTTCTCGCCCGCCAGCGCTTCGGCCGCGGCGAGGTCATGTATTTCGGCTTCAACGAAACCTACCGCTGGCGCAGCGAACTCGGCGGAAAACACTACGCCAAAATCTGGAGCCAGGTCTTCCAGGCCCTCTCGCTCGAACGCCTCTCCGGCGCCTCCAAGCAGGTCCAGCTCCGCGTCGACCGCCCCGAATACCAGCTCGGCGAACGCGTCGTGATCTCCGGCCGCCTCTACCAGGCCGACTTCAAGCCGCTCGTCGCCGACGTGGTGCCCGCCCGCGCATCGTTCACGTCGCCCGCCTCCACCGCCGACTCCCCCCCGCAGGAGGTCATGCTCCGCCCCGTGCCCGAGGAAGCCGGCGGCTACCGCGCCGAGTTCTCCCCCGCCGTCCCCGGACATTATAAGTTCTTCACGCTCCTCGACCCCTCCGCCGTCGTGGAATTCGACGTCGTCGAACCGCGCCTCGAACAAGCCGACGCCGCCATGAACCTCGCGCTGCTCGACGCCACCGCCTCGGCCGCCGGCAGCCGTCTCCTCCGCGAGGAAAACCTCTTTGAACTGCCCAAGCTTCTCGAAACGAAGGGCGGCAGCGTCACCTCGCTCAAGCGCCTCGAACTCGCTTATTCGCCCATCCTCCTCTCGCTCCTCATCCTCTTCGCCTGCGCCGAATGGCTGGTGCGCCGCCTCAACCGCCTGAAATGATGAAGACCTCCAAAATTCATTCTAAAGGCAGGGCGGCACCGTTGGACCCGCCGCGCTCCGCCCGCCCTCGTTCGTCATTGGTCATTTCCTCCCTCCCCGCCCCGCTCCGGCACGCCCTCCTCCGGGTCGCCGGCAAACACCTGTCCATGCAGGTGTTCACCGGCCTCGCCTGGCTCGTCATCGCCGCCGTGCTCCTGCTCGTCGCGCAGACCCTCCTCGACCGCCTGATGGACTTCCCGCGCTCCGTGCGCCTCGCCTTCCTGGTGCTCGACGCCGGCGTGCTCGGCACCCTCGCCTGGCGCAAGCTCATCCGCCCCTGGCGCCGCCGCTGGCACGCACCCGAAGCCGCCTTTGCCATCCAGCGCCACTGGCCCGAACTGGGCAGTCGCGTCATCTCCGCCGTCGAACTCGCCGGCGGCGCCGCCGATGATCGCGGCGCCGGCTCGCCCCTGCTCGTGCAGGCGCTCGTGCAGGAAGTGGCCGTCGCGGTCCCCGCACTCCCGCTCGGCCGGGTCGTCCCCGGCAAACCCGCCGCCCGCCGCGTCCTCACCGCCGTCCTCCTCGCCACCGTCGTCGCCGGCCTCGCCTTCTGGCAATGGCCGCTCGCCTCCGTCCTCCTGCGCCGCGCCGCCCTGGCCGACATCCCGCTTCCGACCAACACCATCGTCGACCCCGAGACCCGCGACCTCAACGCCGCCGCCGGCTCCCACGTCACCCTCGCCGCCTCCGCGCGCGGCGTGCTCCCGCCCCAAGGCCGCATCGAACTCGCCCTCGCCGGCGGCGAACGTCGCACGATTCTCGTCCGGCCCGATGCCGACAACCCCGCCCGCTTCGCCTTCGCCTTCGAAAACATCCAGCAGTCCTTCACCTACCGCTTCTACCTCGGCGACGGACGCAGCCCCGTTTTCAAGGTCACCGCCCTGCCCGCCCCGCTGCTCGAACAAGCCGAGTTTCTCCAGGAATTCCCCGCCTACACCGGCCGGCCTCCCCTCCGCCAGCCCGCCGGCGCCCTCACGTTCTTCCCCGGCGCCAAGGTCACCGTCGTCGCCCAGGCCAGCCAGCCGCTCGGCCTGATCGAGCTCCGTTTCGCCGGCGAAAACGTTCCCGCCAACGTCCTGCTCGCCATCGACACCGGCGCCCCCCGCATCGCCCGCGGCACGTTCACCGTCCCCGCCGCCGGCATCACCAGCCTCAGCCTCCCGCTCACCAGCGCCGACGGCATCGCCGCGACCGACACCACCGCCTACCCCGTGCGCATGGAAATTGACCGCGCCCCCGTCGTCCGTATCGAGGAACCCACCACGACCTCCGATACGATTGTCCCCACCGCCCGCCTCGCCGTGCGCGCCCGCGTGCGCGACGACTTCGCCCTCGCCCGGGTCGAACTCGTCACCGAGCGCACCGGCGGCGCCCAGTCCCGCCGCCCGCTCACCGTCGGCGACAACGGCATCGTCACCCATACCTTCGTCCCCGTCTCCGAGTCCCCCCCGCTCGCCGAAGGCACCCAGCTCACCTGGTGGATCGAGGCCAGGGACAACAACACCGCCACCGGCCCCGGCATCGGCTCCAGCGAGCCCCGTCAGCTCGCCATCGTGAGCTTCGCCCAGAAACAGGAGGAGATGCTGAAGCGTCTTGAAGAAACCTCCTTGCGGATGGAAGATGTCGCCCGCCGCCAGGGTGAAGTTCGCGACACCCTCGGCGAAGCCCTTCGCCGCACCCAAGAGCAGCCCTGAGTCCCCCCGCCCCCATGAAAACCACCCGTCGCCGCCTTGCATTGGTCATTGGTCATTCGTCATTGGTCATTTCATCGGCGGCGATCCTCGCCGCCGATGACGCCTCCCTCCGCCCCATCGCCTTTCAAAACGGCGTCAACCAGCAGTCGCTCGGCGCCGAGACCGCCGAACTCGCCCGCGCCATCGACGCCCTCATCGACGAACTCCAGCGCAACGGCTTCCCCGTCCAAAGCCTCGCGGGACTCTCCGAACTCGCCGCCCAGTTGAACGCCCTCGGCGGCACCGAGATGAGCGCGATCGCCAGCCGCCTCCGCAAGCTCGGCGAAAACGCCCAGGCCGACCCGCGCGCCACCGCCACCGAAGCCTACCTCGCCCAGCAGGCGATCGAGACACGCCTCAAAAGCCTCGCCCGCCAGATCTCCATCCAGCGGTTGCGCGAAGAGGCCGCCCGCCGGCTCGAAACGCTCATCGCCCGCCAGCTTGCCACCCAGCGCGAGACCCGCGCCATCGCCGCCGCCAAAGCCGACGCCGAACGCCAGCGCATCCTCGAAAGCGACCAGACCGGCATCGGTGAAGACCTCTCCACCTTCTTCCAGACCGGCGAAAACCTCCTCGCCCGCCTCCGCGAAAACCCCGCGGCGCCCGCTCCCGCCGCCGGAGCCCCCGCAGCGCCCGCCGGCCCCACGTTTGCCGAACGCATCAACGGCGCCTACCTGACCACGCTCTCCACCGAAGCCGTCGACCACCTGAAGGGCAAACGCTACCCGGACGCCTACGGCCGCCAGGAAGCCCTCCTGGCCGAACTCCGCAAAATCCTCCAAGGCATCCTCTCCAGCCTCCCCAAGGAACAGCGCCTCGCCAACGCCCTTCAACAGGTCTCCGCCCTCCGCCAGCAGGAGGAGGCCCGTGCGAAAACCGATACCGCCACCCCCGAAAGCAAACAGGCCACCGCCGACCAGGCAAAAACCCTCGCCGACCAGGTCGCCGCCCTCAGCCCGGAAGCCGCCGCCGCCCTCAAGAAAGCCGCCGAGGAAGCCCTCAAGAAGGAGGAAACCACCGAAACGCCTCCCGAAGTCGCCAAAACCGACCCCAAGTCGGGCGACCCGTCAAAGGATCCCGGCAAATCGGAGTCCGACGACACCGCCAAAAAGGAGGATCCCAAGGGCGAGGATTCCAAGGCGGAGGACGCCGAAGCGATGGCGAAAGGTGAAGGTAAACCCGAAGCCAAGGACGAAAAGGGCCCCGAAAACAAAGACGGGACCCCGCCGCAACCCGGCCAGACGCCCGCCACCGAAGCCCTCGCCGCCGCCGAGGCCGCGCTTCAGAAGGCCCTCGCCCAGACCCAGCAGCAAAACAGCCAGGGCCAGCCCCAAAACCAGCAGGGTCAGCAGCAGGCGGGCACCCCGCCGCAGCCCGGACAGCAACAACCCGGGCAGCAGCAGACTCCCCAGCAAGGCAAGAGTTCACCCACCTCCCAGATCGGCCAGATCGACGGAAAAGCCCCCGACCCGAACCAGAAGGACGGCAACGTGCAAAGCGGCCTGGGCGACGCGCAGAACCAGATCGCCGGCCGCGGCCCCTCCAGCGATGATCCCGCCCAGGTCGTCGGCGCGCTCCGCCGCGAGGAACGCGAAGCCTTCAACGCCCTGCAAGGCGAACGCTACCCCGCCGAATACTCCGCCTGGGTGCAGCAATACTGGCGCAACCTCGCCCGGGACCAATGAACCACGTATCCGGAATCTGGCGACGCCTCCGCATCCGCGGCGCCATCATCGGCTGCGCCCTGGTCATGGGTCATTCGTCAGTGGTCATTTCGTCCGCGGCGGCCGCCGCCCCGGACGACGCCTTCGGCCGCAGCGAACGCAAGGGCGCCACCCTCATCGGCATTTTCTACGACCTCAAGCAGACCCAGCAGCGCGAACCCATCCCCGAATTCGCCCGCCGCTACTGCCCCTACCTCGACGAGTTTCTCGTGTCCGGCTTCGACGAGGCGCTGCTCAACCGCTTCTTCCGGGCCGCCACCCCCCTCTACACCACCCAGTTCGCCATCCCCAACATGAACGCCAACGGCGCCCCCAAGGCGTTCGGCGTCGAAGGCGTGGTCAAACCCAGCTACTGGGTCGTGCACTACAAGGGACAGGTCGCCCCGCCGGTCGATGGCACCTACCGCTTCGTCGGCAATTTTGACGACCTCCTGATCGTCGCGATCAACCGCAAGGTCATCCTGGACGGCAGCCGCCCCGACACCCGCTTTCCCCGTCTCAACTGGAAGGAACCCGCCGACAAAGGCCCCAAGGTCGCCGCCAACGAAATCGCGGAATACGGGGACTGGATCGACCTGAAGGCCGGCCAGCCCGTCGACCTCGACATCCTGATCGGCGAGCGTCCCGGCGGCCAGTTTCACGGCGTGATTCTTTACGAAAAGAAAGGCGAGACCTACCCCCGCAACGAACGCGGCCAGGCGATCCTCCCGCTGTTCCAGATCGCCGAAAATCAAATGAACAACCCGCGCTTCCTCACCGACCGCCCCGTGTGGACGTGCGTCGAATAACCCGTTAATTTCCGGGAATGGGGTCCTGCCGCCACCCCATTGGCTCGGCCCGACCCTCATCAGGTGCGCATTCCGCCGGTCATCCGGCCAACGACCGGATTAAGAATCGTATCGGAACTGGCCGTTGACTTCGCCGGCATAGGCGAGGTGCAAGGAAAGGCCGCGGGACAGCTGGGCTTGGACCCCGCTTCCGAAGGTGAGGCTATCGCGGTTGATGGACTCGCCCTGGATCGCGAAAAGATCTCCAGCGCCGGAAGCGAAACGAGCGGAAACGGCACCCGCGGAGCCGCCAAGCGTGGTTCGAACGGAGTGAGTGCCTTGACTCTACCGGCTCAATGGGGCCCGTGATCCCGACTCGATGTAGTCATCAACTCTCAAATGCAGATAGCTCAGGTTGACGGAAGGGGTGAGCGTCCAAGCGCGAGCCTTGGAGTCATGGCCGTAGGGTGAGCGCTGCGTCCCACTCGGCCCCATGAGTGGTGCTGAGCGCCGATCCACCGAGAGCCACCCTCTTGGCATCATAAGAGTGAAAAGCTCCCCTAGGTTGGTGGCCGACCAGTCACCGCGGTGATTCTCCCACGTGCTGTAGGAAAGAAGACGTATGGGGTCGTCGTTATCCGGGAATCGGAGTGGTCGAAACCGGTGCGCGTATGGTCAATAGCCTGCGGCGAGGCCGCACCCGCCCCTTGGACCCCAACATCCAAATTGCCTGAATTCGTCCATGTGGACCCGGCACCGCTTACCGCCACCGACCCCGCAGAACCAAGAGCCTCTCCGATGGAGGCGTAGAACTCATTACTCACGCGGCTGCCACCCAAAATCGTCAGTGCACCGTCCCCGCCACGTCCAATATACAAAATGCTTGAGCTCGTCCAAGCAGAGCCCTCGCCACTCACTTCCACAGTTCCCACCGAGCCGGACTGGGCCGGGCCATCGAATGCCTGCACATTCAAGTCGTGCGACGAGGTCCAAGTGGAGCCAACGCCACTCACAGTGGCGGTTTCCATTGAACCAATCAGCGCGCCTCGATCAGTTATTCTACCACCATCGACGATCATTAACGCACTGGCTACGAGATCGCCGCCAACAACCACCGAATAAGCGTCCTGAACAACCCCGCTCGTAACGGTAGCCGTGCCGCCATTGTCGATGAACGCACTAGTGCCAGAGATGGGAACGCCATTGTTCCAGTGAAGGTCGTTCCAATGGCCAGAAGAAACTGCCCAAGCAGTTCCAGACAGGATAGCGGCGGAGACGTGCCACGGCAGCAGGAGACCGAAGCCCATGGCAATAAGCGCCATCGTGCGGACTCGCCGCGCAGCATTCTTCGACGTTCAAAAGTGTAGGGGCTGTCATTCATATTAAAAATGAGCTTGTTCAGGATCATCGCTGGACCGGCAGTCGCCACGCATACAAGCAACAAAACCTTATTTCCGTCACATGTTCTAGTGAGTAAGCCCCATTCAACCGAATACAGTTGAACGCTTACTTCCGAACAAACGCATCACAAGAACCATCTCGCCAGCTCCGCAGAACCGGCCGTCAGAAATAACAAAAATCCGCAGCCCCTGCTCTATCCGCCGCTTGCTCCTCCGATAAAATCAGCAAAACTCCTTTCATCGCTAGATTCCAATGTCGATTTTCATTTTATGCGTGAGCACGTGATCAGAGCAGCATTTACCGACACAACGGTTCGAGTATATCAAGCCTACACTCCAGATATTGCTCTCCCTGCATTAAAGGCAGGTCGATTTGTGCCGCCATTCAAAATGAGCCGTATGACGTGGATAAAGCCATCCTTCAACTGGATGATGTATCGCTCGGGCTTTGCGAAAAAGCCGGGGCAAGAAGTCGTTCTTGGCATTGACATTACGAGAGCAGGATTCGATTGGGCGCTGGACCATGCAGTGCTCTGTAATTTCAATGAGCGAGTGCACGGTTCACATGAATACTGGAAGCACTCAATGGCAACGAAGTGCGTTCGTGTTCAATGGGATCCCGAACGCGATTGGCGGCTAAACCCCATTGCAGGTGCGCGAACCATTCAGATTGGGTTGTCCGGCCAGGCCATGCAGCATTATGTGAGCGAGTGGATCGTCAACATCGAAGACATAACATGTATAACTCGAATACTGGCAGATGCAGTGGCCACTGGGATTCATCCTCAAAATACTCCTGACTCGCTCGAACGCCCGTATCCTGTTAGCTCTAGATACAGCCACATTTTGGCTGAAGATGAGCAATGCTAACCACATTATACAGTGCAGGGCTCCTGCGACGCGAAGGCCAGATATAAGCGAGTTAAGTAAAAGATCTTATTTGCATGCCTAAGTCTTCCGCCGGCTAAGTTGTCGCTGCGCTTCGTTTCGTAGAAGGGGGATGGCGTTCGTCTCGGCCAGCTGCCGCAGCCGGCCTTCCGCTTTTATACCATCAAGATTCCCAAGCGCCCAAATGGCTTTTACCGCAAGCGCACGACTCTTGTCGAACGTGAGGTAAGGAGGTATCCATTGCGTCGCATGGAAGAGTGCATCCACGGTCTTCAAACTCCTTAAGCTGCTAAGTGCACCGACGACATCTTCGTGACGCTCGTGCCAATCCTCCGCTGCTAAACGGGAGAGAGATGGAATATGTTCATCCTTAAAACCGAATGTGAAACCGACCAGCAACGCCATCTCAACGTCGACACCGTTTCGCGAGGCGATGGCCTCATCAAGGAGTTCGCCTGCAAGCGCAACCCCATCATTGGAGTTTCTGAAGAGATTTAGGAACTCTTCTGGCGAGATGTCTTCATGCGCGAGCCGTAAAATTAGCTCCTGTTCATAAGTTGTCATCGCGGCATAGCACTGAAATTTATGATATTATCATTGAATGTGTTGAGTCCAGAACCTTGACCGAGGCCGATGTTAACTTGGCCATCCTCCGCCTTAAAATAGGCATTGGTCGTTGCCCAGTTCTCGACTGACTGAACGAGCGGCAAAACACCGAGCGTCTGCCCCACAAGCCTTGAACTATCCCGAACACCAATGGTTTGTAGCGCAGCGGTCGTTCCTCCATTCACATTGAACTCCACCAGAACTCCCGTATAGCCTGCGGCAAAAGACCTCGTCGGGGAGATAAAGGTTTCATGGGTGGCAGGGAGCCTGCCCGTGGACACAAGTGCACCGTAATGCTCATCACTCATCGTTCGATAATACTTTTCGGTCGGCGTCTCTCCCGGTTGGCGAATATTAATCCATACTGGTTCGGCCGGTCTATCACGCAAATATGGATCAACACTATGGGTAGGTGATCCCCATTGTTTTTGTGGTTCCGCTACTAGAGGTATTTCCGCACGCGGGGTAGAAGGCCTAAGAGCGGTTTTCCCTTCCGCTAGATCAACCATAGCAGGGGCAAGATTGACGGGCAACGATTCAACCAGTGCTTGAGTAACTTTCGTTTCTTCGTATGCACCCATTTTCTGAAATGGCGACCCATACTCTCGAACATTCGCTGCCGCCATCCGATGAATTTCCTCTGGTGTGAAAGCTCGAGGATTCGAGGGTGATAAGAATCCAGCCAACATTGCGTTAATGAAAGCATCCGCAACCTTCGCGGTGGTCTGCCCTGCAGCTTTTCCAAAACGTCCATCCGGATCCATGAAGTTGATCGGATCATTAAACGCATAATCGTATAATGACATGCTCGCGGCGTGACCCGCTGGGTCCGGAGAAAGGAACCGCCCGCTGATCGGCTCGTAGTAGCGAGCACCCAGATAATACAACCCGGTCGCGTCGATTCGGTGGCCACGCCAAACCGTGGCGCTGGTCAGCTGCAGTGTCATGCCTGCAGTCTCTGCCAAACCGAGTGTCTTGCTCACCTGCCCCGGCAAAGGGCCATAGCCGCTCACTTGCGTGCTCGTCCACGTCAGCATCGCAGCGCCAGAAGCACCTGCAATGGAAGCAACGCCGTGACCCCACGTGTCGCTGATCACCGCGTTGATCTGGTGGTCGGATTCGCGAATGGCTGCTTCCAATCCACCGATGCCCTGCAGGCTGCCATAACCCCCGTTAAGGTCGGGGCCATATATCTTCCAAAAGGTCTCTCCGGGATTAGAGGCCGAGCCGATGTTCACCGCCAGTTCCAGAAACTCGACCTGTGGATCATAGAGGGATTTCTCGGTTACCCGCGTTCCCGCGACTACCGCACCGATCTCTGTGAGGGAGTCGCTGCGGGTTTCAATGCGGCGCCCGCCTGCATCATAGATGGCAGTCCAGAGTCGGCCTGGCTGCCCGTCGCCAAAGTCTTCGATCGAGAGCAATCGGCCCAACACATCCCAAGTCAGGCTCTGGTTGCGCCCGCTTGTCCACGCGCGTTGGCTTGCATAGCCAGATGCGTCGTAATCGGTGTAAATGCGATCAGCCGCGTCCGCGGTAACCTGAAACCGGCTTACCGCGGCGGCGCTGACCATCGAGCCGTCCCGCTTGACCGCACGCGCTTGCAGTTCGTAGGAGCCATTCGGCAGGTCCAGTGCGACTTCCCAGCGGCCATCCGCACTGTCCGGGTTAAACTGCACGCCTTGAACCGGAGCGGTCTTGCCGGTGGCAAGGTTTCGAAGATCGAGCCGCACCGTGCCCGCACCGACCGCAACCCCGTGCGCGGTGGTCGATCCCGGGACCGTCGTGTTTTCCTGAACAATGCGAGCCAGCGGATCGAGTCCACCCGAGGCCACTTGCCAACGGTTGCTCGTCGCGCCTGAAGCAATCGCCTCGGTGCGCACGCCCAACCCATCCTGATCGTAACGATACGCGATGCTCGCGGTCTGCCCCACGGTCGGAGCATACGTTTCCTCCACCAAGTGACCGCGCACATTATAGGTGTAGGTGCTCGCCAAGTCCCAAGAACCGGAACGCACCGCATTATACGTGCTCAAGCGTCCGTCTTCCCGCCAACTGAGCGCTTCTTGAAAGAAAGGGGCCGTTAGGCTGGGTATCGCCGAGGTGGTGGTCTCCGTCGTCAGAATCCGCCCCTGCCGGTCGCGGGACTTAATCGTTTGCGTGCGCCACGGATTGACGCGCGAAGTCAACTGGCCCGAGCGATCATAATTGAAGACGAAGCGCTGATTGGAGCCCGTCATGGCTTCCGTGACGGCGGTGAGGAGTCCATCCGCGCGCTGCTCGTAAGCGAAACGTTGAGCTGGCGTAGCCCCCATATCTCCATCCAAACGGTGTCGACGGCCGACACTGTTCCAATGCTGGTCCACCGTGCTCCGGATCACATTATCAACAAAAACCTGCTCGCGGGTGACCTGACCATAGCCGTCGAATTGACGGCTGACCTTCGTGGTGGCCAGTGAGGTGTCGGCATACGATTGAACATGCTCCATGAGGTGACCTCGGTGGTTATAACCATAGCCTAGGGTCAGGCCAAACAACGCCGGGTCACCCGATGCCATCGTAACGGACATGGGGCGACGGAAAGCGTCATAAGCCACCGTCGTGGAGGTGACCCCGCGCAGCAGATCGACGTGTTCTCGAGGCAAGCCGGTAAAATCGCCCGAATGATAATAAGTGCGACTGAACTGCCGGGACGGCACTTGATCGGCGCCCCGAAGCTCCTCAGTGATCGGTCGGCCGCTGGAATCAAAAGTGGCGCTCCAAGTCAGGCCGGCGGGCATGGCCCTCTTGATGAGATTGCCCAAGCTATCGTAGGCAAACGTGGTCTCGGCTCCGTCAGGCAGGCGGGTGCTCTTTACGCGATTGAACCCATCGAAGGTCATCAACGTGGATTGGCGACGTGCATCGATTGATTCCACCAAGTTCCCAGCCAGGTCGTATACGCTTCTCGTGACGTCGAAGGCGCTGTCGGAGCGGTAGAGATGAGTGAGAACGGGTCGCCCCAAGGTGTCCGTAAAGGTTCGGACCTTTGAATGGGCTTCGGGTGCGCTCGGATCACCCCGGGTGACGGTCACGCTCTGATGGTCGGCGCTGTAGGCGTAGGTAACGACGCTGATCGGAGTAGCTGCCGCGACAGAGGCCTTCACCTCGGCACGAACCGAACGTCCGAGCCCGTCACGCTGGGTGCGCGTAACCTCCCCGAGCGCGTTGGTCACGGTATCAGTGAGCGCGACAAGGTCATACGCATACGTGGAGACCTGCTGCTGCGACTGCGGAGTGGCGCCGGGACCGGTGACCACCAAGGGACGTCCCATGCCATCGTAGCTGGTTGTCGCCGTGTAGCCGTCCACGTCGGTTGCAGAGACAAGATTACCTCGCCGGTCGTAGGTGCGCGACTCCGTGGTGATCAGCGCGCCAGTGCTACCCGCCGGGCTGCCGGTCGCCGGAGGGCCATAAAACCTTCGTGTAACCGTCCGCGCGACATCGTCGTAGGAGGTGATCCACTTGGATCGGTTCGGCAAAATCTCCTCTTTAATGCGACCATCGAGGGTATAGCGCCACTCCAGGACGGTTCCATCGGGGTTTTCCTGCCGTGACGGCTGCCCCATGACCGTATAATAATAGGTGGTCACCCCGCCGGCCCCATTTATAAAACGTGAAACCTTGCCACCCGGCTCGTAGAAAAACTCTTCTATCTTGAGCAGCAAATTTGTCTTCGCCTCACGATACTCCTTGCGAGTGAGCTGCCCAATCGCATCGAAGGTTTGCGCGATGTAGTTCCCGTTAGGATCGATCTGTTTGATCACATTGTCGAAGGCATCGTATTCGTATTCGATCACGGCCTTTCCGGCTACTTCATTCTCGTCGCCCACGGCCTCAACTCCGGAGCCATCGGCTTTGGCCTGTGAACGCCAGAACACGTCGGCAATTCGGCGACCATGTGCGTCATAATGATGGAATGTATAATCCTCCGGTCCGGTGCGCGGACCGTCTTCCCAAGAAACCTCTCCATTTGAATTGTAGTAGGTTGTCGTCGACGAAAGCAGCGCACCGGCGACGTCATACACGGCCCCACGAATTGGGCGTCCCATCGCGTCATACTCGTAGCTCTTCTTACGCCCCCCGGCATCGACCTCCTCCACAAGCTCACCTCGGTAGTTGTAGTGATAGCGAGACACTGCATCCGCGACGTTCGAGCTCATCGCAGGCGTGCCAATCAGCCCTGCTTGACTGAACTGAGTCTGCTTGGTTATGAAGCCACGTGCATCATATTCAAGCCGGGCGTGGGCGGCATCCGGAGAACCAGCGGCGTAGACTTTGGCTTGAAGCAGGCCCTTGGCCTGCTGAGCACCACTTCCCGCGTTTGTATAACTTAGGAGAGCTTGAGAGATTTCGGTGGATCCTATCAGCTGGGAAACGCGTGCAGGCCGGTAAGAATAGGTGGAATCGTAGACGATTGCCTGAACAGAGGGAACCAATCCCGAAACAGTTTCCACCTCGCGCTCAACTGTCAGAGGCAGATTGGTCGTGTTAGTATAGGTAGAGCGCACCGTCTGAGTTTCCGCCACGCTGCCGTCACCCGTGATGTCGCCGGTTTGTTTTTGCAGGATCAGGTTACCGCGGGCATCATACCAATAATGTGTTACCAAACCGCGCTTATCTACCGTGCGTTTAAGACTGCGATCATAGCCACCCGGGGCACCATCGGCGGGGATGGTCGTGAGCACCGGAAGCACGAAGCCGCTATAGTCAGCGGGATCTCGATTTGGATCTGGATACCCCGTGCGTCCGTCATACCACTCCTGCTCAGTCACCTGCCCAAGGGGATCAGTGATCGACGTGATTAATCCGTCAGTGTATTCGTAAAACAAGCAGTTGGTGTCGCGCGAAGGATTGTTTGATGGAGTGTTAAACGCATCATAAATACGCGTCCAGCCGGTCTTGGGTGCGGTGTCTGACTCGGGATGCGAATATACATAGGTGGCGTTTCGGATTAACTCCAAACCTCTCCCGATCGTCGCCCGCTGTTCAACAACCCGATTCCGGGTATCGTAATCATTCTCAAGCGTGCGCCCTTCCGGCTTCAGCACGCGTGTTATCAGGTGCATCGAGTAGGTGGGCACCGGAACAGTCGATTTGGGGTTCTTTAGGTCCACAGTGCTATGCTTGTAGCTGTAGCGATAAACCGAGCCGTCCGCACGTGTTACCGAAATCAAATCACCGAAATCATCATATTGATAGACTAAGCGGCGGCCGTCGTTCGCCGAAGCTGCGATAATCTGGCCGGGCGAATTGTATTCGAACAAAATAAAACTGCCATTACTGCTAACAATCTTCGTCAGCTGACCATAATCCCAGCGATTAACGTCCACCCCTAATTTAAACGTCAGGTAATTCCCTTGCGCGTCGGTCCACTTATATAAGTATGGACGTTTACGGGGGATCTTTTTTCCGGCAGGACCAACTGGAAACTCCCTCTCGTAATACTCACGGATCGAACCATCGGAACCATAGACAGTGTAGCGGTTCCTCTGGGGGGGGTTTACAGACTCCCACGGATCACGAGTCGTGGTATTATTAACCATCTCAACTCGCTGGGACCGCAGGTTTGCCGTAGAGCCCACACCGGCCATTGTCGAATTGGAAAAGTGTTTATTGATATCACTTCCATCCAACAAAGGCCGTGACGCACGCCACACGTTGACGGACGGCTCTTTTACATAGCCCACGACCGTGCCGTCCATCTCCGCGGCAGAGATGATACTATTTTTACCTGACTGCACCACAAGATGAGGCACCGTGTTTAACTTCCATCCATACCCAAATACACCAAACCCGTCATTCATGCTACTATATGTCCGCCGGACTTGGATTGGAAGCGGCCCCGCCAAGCCAAGATCGACCTCGTCGCACACAAACGCTCCGCTGACAGAATCGACCGGATCCGCGATCATCTGGCCGAATCCAGCCGATTCCTGCCCGACAACCTGATCAAGTGGAGCGAGGTCCAAATACATTCGCACAATATCGGATTCAGTTTTTGAAATCCCGAGAACATCCGCGAATAGGGACGCATCGCGAAATATGCCAAAATCGTTATGGCTATAAGACACTCCGGAGACAGGGTCGAATCCCGCACTTGGAGAAAAAGTTCCGAGCCCAAGTGAATATTTGGAGGAGTCACTAAACTCGGTGATCGAGCCATCAGTCGCAAGCCAGGTGCTTGAAGCATTCGGGTCGAACGGGACTCCAGCACCGCCCTTTAAATCCAAGGCACGCGGCTCCGGTCCATCCATGGCAACCAGTGCAGCCGCGAGGACCAAGGCAATTAACGATGAAAAGATTCCACGCCTAAAATTCATATAAAGTTAAGGATTCGAATAAACACCGCTGCTTTTTCCCGTGCCGACCTCCCGAATGTCGCTCTCTCTCCAGCCATCTTTAGAAATCTTCACCTGGCGCTTCGATTGCGAACTTGTATAGCCGATGGTCTGCGTAGTCACGATGAACTCCCATACATTTGGCATATAAGGCCGCTGCACCCATCCACCTATCGGGTAAGGGGCGCTCGTCTGATCCAAACCTGTAGAAATTGGTGAACGCACCGAGAGCATAGCGCCGACTATGGGCGTTCTGACATATGCCGTGGTATAAGATGAGGCGGTATTGGTTCCGTAGTTATCTTCAAATTTATGCTCCGGCGTCGGCAGCTTGGGGTCATCCATTTCAACTGTGATGGTAGCCGTCGCCGCAGCGCCGAGGTTGACCTTTACGCCGCCTGCCGTGCATGAAAAATCACGGTTGAAGCGTATGGTCTTGCTCATACCACCACCAACGGGCGTGCCGTTAATTTTCCAGGTCTTCACCAACTTAACCCCGTTATTTACGACATCGAACTTGTTCGGCTGAACCGTCAATGCCAACTCCACATCCTCACCCACCTCACTCGTAGAGATTCCACCAAAGAGGTCGCCGTTCACGACATAATTTCCGTAACCAGCAGGAGTAATCGCGGCACTATAGCGGTAAAATGCCCGCTTTTGCTTCTGCTGAATCAGTCCACCCATCTGACCCTGCGCAGGGATGGGGGCCAGGCCGGCACTCTCCAATTTGAATCCGTCCTTCGAATAGAATTGATAGAATTTGGGCGCGAGAAACGCCATGTTTCCCGGGCGACGGTGAATCCGAAACCAGAGGAGTAGGCGAATTAGAGATATTCGCCCCTTGGGCTTCATGCTCCAGGACCACACTGCTCAAAACCGACTGGTAGTTGTCCGAACGGATTTCAATCAAGGAATCCCCACGGTCTTTCGCCATATGGAAGATTCGCATCGTAGAGATCGCCCCAAGCGAACCGAAATATTTATCAATCACTCCGTGCTCATAGGCCGAACCTTGACACCCCATCAGGTTGTTGTAGCTGGCAACCTCATCAGACTCGCTATACGCACGGCGGGCCGGATCCAACGCTCCCGAAAACAAATACCCCGCAGTAACTGATCGGTAGATGTCGATCACCGGCAACTGCGGCTTACCATTCACATTGTTTGTGCCCAGTCCGGAGAATAGGTGGCCATAGTCGGACGAAATTGTTAGCTTATGCAATCGCGCCAAGCGCTCTGAAAACTCGGTGAGATAAGACCAATAGGTCATCCCCATGAGAAAGCTTTTTGAGCCCAACGATATATCTGAATTAGACCCGGAAGAAGAGCTCCGCTCGAACTTCCAGATTTCCCGAAGGTGAGCTAATAGCATGTCTTGAGTAACCCGGCCTACATGCACACATAGCGCATGAACTCCACGAGGAAGATTATTGGAGTCGGTTTCTTGCACGCCCGGAACGGTCTCATTTTGAATGAAAAAGCTTGGAGTATAAGCCCCGCCCAAATCGCCTCCTTCACCCAGCCATGTATTACGAATCGAAAGATTGTGCCGATCACGATCATGCACGATTCGAACACGCAGAGTCGCCCCAGGATCGCTTATCTTGGTCACGTGGCGAGCCTCCCCGCCGCTGAAATTTGACGAATCCAGTTGATTTGCGACGGGCCATGCTCTCTCGGCAGAGGCAGCGCTTAGGGGATCCCAAGAACCCATCGTCAACCGCACGTCGTCTCCGCCGGCGTCATCCACGTTGTAGCGCTCCACATAGATTTTTCGGTTGAGCACATCGCATAGTAACAAGGGAAAAGAGTCTATAAGAACCGCCTTGTCCGCGCCGTTGGAATCAATCGAGGTGATTTGATATTGAATCGTATCAAATATCCGCGGGATCTGCTTCAGTCCTGCAAGAGCCCTGAAATCTCCCGCCACTTGAGTCGGCAAAGGAAAATCCTCCCAGCGCGAGAAAAGACGGGAGCGACCCCGTGCCCTGTAACCTACATGATCTATGGATGCATTAACCTCACGAAGTTTCCATTCGATAAATCGCGGCCACAAGACTGCAGGCTGGTCGAAGTCTTGCCGTCCGGCGACGTCCTCGTATTCGCGGGGTAGCGGCTTTGATTGATCGTAAGGCGCAACGCCGTAAACCTGCTTGATTCGCGGGGATGATGGGCCCGGACCATCGGGGTCCCTGAGCTGAACGGGAAGGACTGACGGTTCGGCATGAAAATACTTATAAACCCAATCCCAGCCATTGCCGACGCTGGCAGGAAGCTTGCCATAAAGATCAAGTCCCTCCGTCAATTCGATATCTTTTATC